>JALTMR010000232.1 GCA_027001525.1 Gammaproteobacteria bacterium | reverse complement strand
CTCTCCCGCGACAATTCCTATACGCATCTCTGTATTCTGCGTTCCGAAGTTGGTCAGGGTAGCTCTGTTAACTCTGTGCCTGGCAGAGTTGGAAATACCCGTCGGTTTAAAACTGAGAACGCCGCATCCGCGGCGTTCCGATGTCTGTTCATTATTCAGGGCAGGGCCTCAGCGGGCAATGCCTCGCTCTGATTTTTCAATAAAGTCGATCAGTGGCTGCACAACGGCACAACGTTCAGCGATGGGTTTTAACACCTCAATCACCTCCACCACTCTCAGGCCGGAACGGTAGATTACTTTATAGGCCCGCCGCAACTCTCGTATCTCTTCGGCAGAAAATCCCCGCCGTTTCAAACCTTCCGTATTCAGACCATGGGGGGCGGCGGGCTGACCGGCGACCATCATGTAGGTGGGAATATCCTTGGCAATAGCGCTGCCCATGCCACAAAAACTGTGGGCACCGACCCGGCAAAACTGATGTACCAATGTTGCACCGCCCAGAATAACGTAGTCTTCAATCGTTACATGGCCTGCAAGCGTGGTGTTGTTTGCAAAAATGGTCTGACTGCCCACCCGGCAATCGTGGGCGATATGGACGTAGGCCATGATCCAGTTGTCATCACCTATTGTGGTGGCCCCGCCGCCCTGAACGGTACCCCGATTCAGGGTACAAAACTCACGAATGACGTTGCGATCACCAATTTCCAGCAGGGTATCTTCGCCGGCGTATTTTTTATCCTGCGGCAATTCGCCCACGGAGGCGAACTGGAATATTTTATTTTCTCTGCCGATACGGCAAGGGCCATTAATGACGACGTTGGGCCCTACCCAGGTGCCACTGCCAATCTCAACGTCGGCCCCGATGACAGAAAAGGGGCCGATGCTTACATCGTCTGCAATCTTTGCAGCAGGGTCGACAACTGCCCTCACATCAATCACGTTCAGGCTTCCCTCTCCGCACACATCAATTCAGCACTGGCGACCATTTTTCCATCGACTGTGGCCTCAGCATCAAACTTCCACACGCCACGAGACTTCTTCTTCACTCTCACCTCCAGCATCAACTGGTCCCCGGGAACCACCTTCTGTTTAAAACGGGTGCCATCAATGCCCACCAGATAGTAAAGCGTGTTGCCTGTGGGCTTGGACTGCGTTGTTTTAAACGCAAGAATGCCGGTCGCCTGAGCCAGCGCTTCGATGATCAGCACGCCCGGCATCACCGGCTTGTCTGGAAAATGGCCCTGGAAATAGGGCTCGTTAAAACTGACGTTTTTATAGCCCTTGAGATATTCGCCCTCTTTGTAATCCACCACCCGGTCGACCAGCAAAAAGGGGTAGCGGTGAGGCAGATGCGCCATGACCTCTTGAATATCCATTGTGTTTAGTTCGTTCTCTTGTGCCATACCAGTATTTAATCCCACAGGAAACTATTCTTCGGAGGTCAAACGCTCAACCTGTTTCAGTCGACGCGCCATATCATCTAATTGTCGGAACCGAACCGCATTCTTCTGCCAACTCGAGTTGGTTTCCAGTGGCGTTCCGGAGGAGTACAGACCCGGCTTGTTGATATTACCGGAAACCAGTGACATTGCCGTGATATAGACATCATCCACAATGGTCAGATGACCGACAATGCCGACGCCACCGCCAATCTGGCAACGCTGGCCTATTTGAGTACTCCCCGCAATACCCACACAACCGGCAACGGCGGTATGCGCACCAATTTGCACATTATGCGCAACTTGAATCTGGTTATCCAGCCGCACACCATCACCGATCACCGTGTCATCCAGGGCACCGCGATCAATAGTCGTGTTGGCGCCGATTTCAACATCGTTGCCGATCACCACCCGCCCCAATTGCGGCACCTTGACCCAGGTTCCGTTGTCATTCGCCATACCAAAACCGTCACTGCCGATCACCACGCCAGAGTGAATCGTGGCTCGATCGCCGATGGTAGTCCGGTGGTACAGCGTCACATTGGCATAAAGACGACTGCCGGCCCCTATCTCGCTATCGCAACCCACCACACAACCCGGACCAATAACGCTTCCCCTGCCGATGCGAACCCCGGACTCCACCACCACATGGGGGGCAATGCTGACCGAGGGGTCAATATCACAATCCGTCGCAATCACTGCGCTGGGATGAATGCCTTGGCCCGCAACCGGGGCTGGGTTGAGCAGAGTGGCCACACGGGCAAACACCAGATAGGGGTTCTCGGCCACCAGCGCCGAAGTGGGACATTGCGCCAATTCGGCCGGCGTTAAAATCACCGCACTGGCACCGGTGTCGGACAGATAACGTCTGTAGCGGGAATTGGCGAGAAACGCGATCTGCCCTCGCTGGGCCGATTGAAGCGTCGCTACATTCTCGATGAGACAGTTGGCGTCACCGTGAACAACTGCCCCGGTCTGCTCCGCCAACACCCCCAGTGTCATCGCCATGTCTAAATCCTGTCTACTGTGTTCCGCGTCTCTACTTGGCAAGGCTCTCCAGCACTTTACTGGTGATGTCCATTCCTGGCGCCGCGTACGATACGCCGTCATAGAGCACCAGATCATACCCCTCGGCTTTAGCCAGATCCTGAATGGCCCCCATCAACACCTCGCGCAACTGACCCTGCTCCTTTTTCTGGGCAGCGGCAAAATCCTCTTTCAACTGCGCATCCTCAAGCTGCAACTCCATCACCGCCTTTTTCAGGTCACGCTGCAGATTTTCGCGCTCGGAGGGACTCATAATCGCCCCATCACGTTGCAGGCGCTCATCCTGCATCTGAATATTTTTCTGCTTCGTTAACAGCTTCTGCTCCAGTGGCTTGAAGCGATCCATAATACGCTGCTGCGCCGCTTTGGCCTGGGGCGCTTCGGTGAAAAGTCTGACATTATCAATCACGCCAATTTTCAGATCAGCTGCCTGAGCCCCGAAAGACAAGCTCAGCCCCAAAGCCACCAATACAGACACTATTTTCTTCATGAATAGTCCTCACCAAATATAAAGTTAGAAGAAGGTACCCAGCGTAAACTGGAAATTCTCCGTTCGATCCCCGGGCTGATCATTCAACGGTTCCGCATAGCTGAACGAGAGCGGCCCCAGCGGCGACAACCACAACAGGGAGACCCCGGCAGACTGTCGCAACTCATTACCGTCGTAGGCGTTGATATCCGCAAACACGCTGCCGGTATCAAAAAACAGACTCATTCTCACCGTAGTGCTGTCTGGCGAGAAAGGGGGCGGAAAAACGATTTCGGCATTACCGACCACGCGAAAATTACCCCCAAGGTTCACACGCCCCGCCACATCTTTAGGCCCCAACGAGCTGGCCCGATAACCGCGCACCGAGCGAGCCCCACCGGCGTAAAATTTCTCGAAAAAGGGCAGATCAGTTGTCTCGCCATACGCCTCGCCATGGCTCACCTCACCGTTGAGCGATAAGGTAAAGGTCTCGCTTAACGGGGCAAACCAACGGGTACGGGAATATATTTTATAAAACTCCAAGCCACTGGTTGGACTGATGAGATCGGTAGACAAGGTTTGCAGAAACCCCTTGGTAGCAAAAATGGTTCGATTGCGGGTATCGTGACTCCAGCCCAATGTCAGCCGTGCAATACCGAAATTATCACCATTGTCCGCCAAAAAGTCAGTGTAGGCAGCGGGTGTATATTGAGTCGTGTTGACCGTGATGTTCTCGTAGCCCAGGCCAACTCTTGCCGTATCATACTCGCCCAGGGGAATCCCGAAATTGACCGTTCCGCCCCAAACATCGGTGGTGTAGTTGGCAACACTGGTTCGTCGTGAAGTGTCGGTTTCACGATAATAGGCTTTAAAGCTGCGACTGACACCGTTCAACGTGTAGTAAGGGTTGGTATGGGAGAAACTGTAGATCGTGTTGACCGCACTGGTGTTGATCTCCGCTGTAATTTTCTCGCCGCTACCCAAAAAGTTATTCTGGCTGACGCTGGCGTTCAGCAACATTCCCTGGCCATCACTGTAACCAATCCCCATCATCAGTGAGCCTGAGGGTTGCTCAACAACGTCGATATTCACATCGACCTGATCGGTTGTGCCTGGCACACGCTGGGTATCGATATTCACACTACTGAGATACCCCAAACGCTGAATCCGCACTCTGGAACGTTCGACTTTGTCAGGGGAGAGCCAGGCACCTTCCATCTGGCGCATTTCGCGGCGCACCACCTCATCTTCGGTCTGCTGATTACCGGCGATATTGATGCGGCGCACGTAGGTACGGGAACCGGGGTCAACGAAGAAGGTCAGGCCAACGGTTCGGGCCTCTTTGTTAACATCGGGAATGGCATTGACGTTGGCAAAGGCATAGCCCTCCTTACCCAGGCGTGAGGTCAGGGCCTGGCTGGCGGCATTGAGCTTGCGGCGAGAGAAAACATCTCCCGGGGCAATATCAATCAATGCAGTTAACTCCTCTTCAGCCACTACCAGATCTCCTGCCAACTTTACAGAGGAGAAGAAATATTGCTCACCCTCGATGACGTTAATGGTGACGTAGATGCCTTGACGATCAGGCGTAATCGAGATCTGGGTCGACTCGATATCGAAGTTAATGTAGCCACGATCCATGTAGTAAGAACGCAGGGTTTCGAGATCGGCCCCCAGCTTTGGCTTCGAGTACTGATCACGACTGCTAAACAATGCAAAGAGTGGTGCCACACCCAGCTCAAACTGATCCAACAATTCATCTTCGGGAAAAACGGTGTTCCCGACAATGTTGATCATCTGGATTTTGGCAATGCTGCCCTCTTTGATTTCGATATGCACATCAACACGGTTGTGATCCACCTCGGTCACCTCGGTGGCCACATCCACTGCATAATGCCCCAGTGAAAAGTACTGGCGCTGCATATCCTGCTGAATACGGTCCAGCAACGAACGATCAAAGGTCTTACCTTTGGCCAGCCCCAGGTCTTTCAAGGCATCCAGCAGCTCTTCGCCGCCAATTTTATCGTTACCGCTAATAGTGACCGAGGCGATGGAGGGACGTTCGATCACCTTGACTATCAACACATTGCCGTCCCGCAACAATTCGATATCGTGAAAAAACCCGGTGTCGTAAAGGGCGGTGATCGCTTGCTGGGTGCGCTGCTCCGTCACCCGGTCATGCAACTCAATGGGGAGGTAGTTGAATACCGTGCCGGTAGTGATGCGTTGCAGCCCTTCCACCTTGATCTCTTCGACGGTGAAGGGGGAAAAAGCGGTGGCTTTTCCCATTGCAAGGAGCAATAACAGTGCGACTAAACTCTGACATCCAAATCTCATACTTCCGATTCACCAATCTCTAGTAGCCGAACAGGCGGATAATATCGTTATAAAAAGCCAGCACCATCAAGCTCAGTAACATGGCGATGCCAATCTTCTGTCCCATCAACTGAACCTGCTCTGACA
>JALTMR010000231.1 GCA_027001525.1 Gammaproteobacteria bacterium | reverse complement strand
GATTGAAGGCCTCGAACGCTGTTTCGAGATGCTGGATACTTTCTACGTTTTCACTCTGTCTGACCATCGTTTCCACCTGTTGAAAGCGTTGCCGCCTTCCAACAAAAGCAAAAACGAGGCCAGAATGTTTTTCCTATTAAATTCAGGTAATTAGCCTAAATCAAAACAGTGAAGTCAAAATCACGACACCTCTTCACCGCGCTGAAGCCCATATTTGCGCATTTTTTCGACGAGGGTGGTACGACGCAATTTAAGGCGGTTGGCCGCATGGGCCACGATGCCACCCGACTCGTCCAGCGCCTGCTTGATGAAGTGGCGCTCCAGATTGGCCAGATGCTCCTTCAGGTCGATGCCGCCGCGGGGCAGACGGGGCAGCGCATCGACGCTGACCTCCATGGGCTCCTGCGACAACATGCGTGATACCACCTCTTCCGGCAGACGCTTTTCCACGCCTTCAGAGGTGTGGCGCAATCGCTCGGGCAGATCGTTCACGTCCACCACCCCCATGGGGTACATAATCACCAGCCGCTCCACCAGGTTGGCCAGCTCACGGACGTTGCCCGGCCAGTGGTGTTGGCACAGCGCCATCATGGCAGCGGGGGTGAGCCGGACGGAGCCGCGGCTCTCGTGCTCCAGCCGGGTAATCAGCTCGTTGACCAACAGCGGGATGTCTTCAACCCGCTCCCTCAGCGGCGGCATTTCGATGGGAAAGACGTTGAGGCGGTAGAACAGATCTTCGCGGAACTTGCCATCGACGATGGCTCTTTCGAGATCGCGGTGAGTCGCAGCGACGATTCGGACGTCGCAGTGGACGCTTTTGTTACTGCCGAGGCGTTCAAAGGTGCGCTCCTGCAATACCCGCAACAACTTGACCTGCATATGCAGACTCATGTCGCCGATCTCATCGAGAAACAGCGTGCCCTTTTCCGCCAGCTCAAAACGGCCCTGGCGAGCGCTGATTGCGCCGGTGAACGCCCCTTTCTCGTGGCCGAACAGTTCACTTTCCAGCAGGTCAGCAGGAATGGCACCGCAGTTGATGGGCACAAAGGCACTGCTGCGACGCTGGGAGTGGTAGTGAATATTGCGCGCCACCACCTCCTTGCCGGTGCCCGATTCGCCGAGAATCAGGACGTTGGCATCCGAGTTGGCCACCTGCTCAATGAGTTTGCGTACCTGGCGAATGCTGCGGCTGTTCCCCACCAGGCTGCGAAACAGCTCGGGAGAGGAGCGACTCGGGGAACTCGCCTCACGGCTGGTGCGGTAGATCTCTGCCTGTTGCAGGGCATTGGTCAGCTGACGGTATTTCACCGGCTGCTCGATAAAGCCGATGCTCTCTTTAATCAACTGAAGGGGGTAGAGATTGCGCCCTTCATCCTCCTTGTAGAGAAGCACGGGCAGGCAGGCATCCAGCTCACGCAGCGCTTTGAAGATATTCAACACAACCGCCGAATCACCACACGCCCCCATCAACACGGCCTGTAGCGGCAGCTTGTTTTCAGCGATACAGCCTTTCCATGTGTCGGGGTCACAGACCCAGACCTTGCCAACATCAATGAACTCCATCACAGCCTCTAACTGCTGCCGACGAGTCTCGTCTGTATCTATGACCAGCACCGCTGATTCCGACATGAGCACGTTATGCATCCTCCTGCTAATACGCTGCACACTGCATATAAGCCGGTCATAATGTCAAGATTTTGGCGTAAAGACAACCATTAGCAGAGGCATTCCGGATAAAAGCCGGAAAGGGGGAGCAACTGATTGAATCCAAAGCGGGAAATGCGTGTTTCTAGGATTTCTTCGCGCGCGCAATCTGGCGTCGATGACAGCGAAAAAGGTACTTTTCATACTGCTCTTGCGCCGGTTCGGACAGGGGCAGCAACGCCACCTCCATTGAGGTCTCTCCCGCCACCGATACCACACGAGCAAGCTGGCCAAACAGCACCACGGGGAAGGGGTATCGAGCATGCAGAAATAGCTCTATTTCCAGCCAGCTGTTCACGGCTGCGGCGTCGGGGCAGGTCAGTGTCAGGCGATGGGGGGTGAGCAACACGGGCAGGGTGACCGGGGAGTCCGATCCGGCGGCCACTAGCGGCCCTAACATCTCCAGAATCAGATTCAGTTTGAAATCTATTTTTTGCAGCTCCTGACTCAACCCCGGATTGTCTTCCAGTGACTCGGGGCGATGGTCGTCCAGCGTATTGATGACGCGAAAGCGCTCTTCGTTCAGCAGGTGGGTGGCGATTTGTGTCGTGCGGATCTCCTCCTCCGCTACCACACGCCAGCAAACAGGGAGGTTCTCCTTGCACAGTAAACCGGTTTCGATGCTCTCTGACACGCGCCCTTCCTGTGACACGTTAATGAAAATCAGCCGGGTTGTGGCTGGCCTGTGTACGCATTCACTGCGCGCCTGGTATTACCCAGCCCCTGAAGTTCACTGGCCACATCGGCGCGCGCCTGCATGGCCCGGGCCACCAGCTCGTCTTCCATGTTTTTCAGTGCCACCAGCCCTCGCCTCAGCGTCTCTTCGGGCAGACTCCTGTCACTGTGACCATCGAAAAACTGCGGCATGAAAGTATGGCGCTTTTGCTCGATGTCGGCCACCGTGTCCCAGTCGTCCTGCTCCGCCGCCTGCAACATCGCTTCGGAGTATCGGACCAGTTGCTTCAACTGTTCTGCGGGGCTGGCTCTGTTAAGAGGGATCGGTGCGGCGCTGTTCATCTCATCCTCCTGCTGACTCAGCCGACAGTCTCGGCAGAGACGCCGTTGTGCAACTCTTTGGGAATCTCGTCCCAGGCCGATTTGATCTCGATCAGCAACCCGCTCACCTCTTCCAGCAACGCAGGGTCGTTGGTCATGTTGGCTTCGGCCAGGCGGCGGCCCATGTAGTCGTAGAGGGCATCCAGGTTGTCGGCAATCTCGCCCCCGGCCTCCTGATCGAGACTCATACGCAAGCCGTCGATAATGGAGATGGCCCACGAGATATGGTTGCCCTTGAGGGCAATCTCCCCGCGCTGCATATAGCCCTTGGCCAGATTGATTTTCTCTAACGCACCTTCCAGCAACATTTGAATCAGCCGATGCGGCGAGGCACTGGCGACACCGGACTGTGCACCCACCTTTTTGTACTGATGTGCTCCATTCGCTTGAGAGGAGTAGTTCATATCCAATTATCTCCCTGAAGATTCCAGTTTGGGGAAACCAGTCTAGTCCCTGTCTATCTAGAGGAATCCGGTTTGGCCGCGTTCCTTACCGTGGCTGTCAGCCCTGTCTCGACGCGCCAGGCAGCAGTGCAAGTTGCTGCGACAGAAAGTTACCTGTCGAGTTCATCTGAGCGATGAGCCCGTCGAGCGCCGAGAATTTTTTACGCAGTCGCTGCTCGATCAATCCCATGCGGTATTCCATCGAATCCTGCCGGTCATTGACGCTGCTGATGCGACTGTTAATGCTCTCCTCCCGGCCATCGAGCAAACCATCGGTTTGCAGAAAGCCGTTAGCAAGAGCATCGAAGCGAAAGGCATAACCTTGAGCATCGTTAGCAAATAGATCGGCCACGCCGGAGAAATTCGTAGCTAATTTTTCATCCAGTACCGTCGAATCGAGCGCCAGACTGCCATCCTCGTTGGTGCTGATCCCCACATCCGTCAGGTTGCTGTAGTCGAGACCGCTGGGGGAGATGTTGAAAACGCCCTGCAAACTGCGCTCAATGCTCAGCAGACCGCTGTCGCCTTGCAGCTCGCCCCCTTCCTTGCCCAGACTTCGAATGGTGCTGCGCAAGCTGTTGTAGCTGTCGACGAAGGACTGCACGGAGTCTTTCACCGCAGCATTGTCTTTGGCCACTGTCAGCGTTTTCGCTACCCCGACATCGGCAGCGACCAGTGTCAGCGTCACGCCGTTCAGTGCACCGGCCAGAGTATTGTTGGCGCTGGTCACCGAGAAGCCGTCGATAAGCACTTCGGCATTGAGATTGGCTGCCGCAAAACTGTTTGGGTCGCCCGCGGTGGTTAGCCCGTTCTGGCTCACCAGGCCGATATCGGCTGAAGGGTCCAGCGTTCCGGCAGTAAAGGTAATGGCGTTATCTGCCCCTGTGCCGTTGGCGGTAAGAATCAGCTCGGTGCCCGCATCGGCGTTCACCGTGGTGGCCGTTACCACGTCGTTCCCGGCGGCGACGTTGATGGCATCTCTGATGCCTTCCAGCGTGTTGTTGGTTGCATCTATCGTCACATCGAACGAGGTGGCCCCCACGTTCACGGTAAAGGTGCCCGTCTGCCCGGCATAATCGACACCGGTGGTGGCCAGCTTATGCGCCTCGGCAAGACGCTCCACCTGCACGCTGTAACTGCCGGGAGCAGCATCGGAGGCGGCCGTGGCAGTAAAAGTGTTTTCATCGGAGGAGGTGGCCGAGTGGATCTGAAATTTCGAAACGGAACTGAGGTTGGCCATGGCATCCTGAAACGTTGACAATGCACTTTTCAGTTGGCCGAAAGAGCTGAGTTGCCCTTTTAGCGAGCGTTCAAGGCTATTGAGGTTATCTAACGGCCGACGCTCAAACGTCATCAACTGGCTGACAATGCCTTCGACATCGAGCCCCGAACCTATTCCACCGACTGAGAGTCCCATAGTTCACCTTTTACCTCGCCAGGCTCTGCCTTGGGGTGGCAGCGCTATTCACCGCCGCGCACCACAACGCAATCACACAGGCGTCAAACCTTTGCCATTTATCTGTACAGAGCAATTAACATACCACTGCCGTCAGGCCTTCACCTTGACGAACAGGTTGGCGTTGTTTTCCTGTATCGACTTAAGCATGTAGAGCAGATCTTCCGGGGGAATCTGGCGGATAATCTCTTCTGTTTGTGAATCCTTCACGGTGATAACGGTACGACCACTCTCCTCATCCACCGAGAACTCAAGATCACGCTCGATGCTCTGAACGTAGTCCTTCATCTCCTTGACCACTTCGCGCACATCAACCGGCTCGGCAGGTTTTTCCGTTTCCGATGCCGGGGTTGAAGGGGCAACAACCTTCGCACCGAGGCGCTGCACACTGGCCTCCTCCGCGGCCTTTTGATCTTTCTCTGCCGCTGCGCTGCGCTGCACCTCTTCTCGTGCAATCACAGCGGGACGATTCGCCACCGGACTGCGCACCGGGGGCGGCACTTGTGTATAGGATGAGATGTCATTCGCCATAGTGATTACCTCCCAGGCCTGGGGTTGCCTGTCCTGAAAATTCAGACCAGGCAACCGCTCTACCTACGAATACGCCTGAGCTAGCCCAGTAACGATAAAACGTTTTGCGGCACGGCATTGGATTGCGCCAACATCGACACCCCCGCCTGCTGCAAAATCTGGGACCGGGTCAGTGCGGCGGTTTCAGCGGCAAAGTCGGCATCCTGAATCCGGCTTCGCGCCGCAGACAGGT
>JALTMR010000230.1 GCA_027001525.1 Gammaproteobacteria bacterium | reverse complement strand
TATCGAGCTGGGCTTTGATATTGTCAGGAATATCAGTCAAGTCCCGCTCGTTGTCATGGGGAATTAACACCGTTTTAATTCCTCCTCGGTGGGCGGCCAGCAATTTCTCCTTAAGCCCCCCGATGGGGAGCACCTCTCCTCGCAGAGTGATCTCCCCCGTCATGGCGACATCAGACCTCACGGGAATGGATGTCAGCGCCGAAACCAGAGCGGTGCACATACCGATGCCCGCGCTGGGGCCATCCTTCGGAATAGCACCTTCGGGGACGTGAATATGGACATCATTTTTTTGATAAAACTCGGGCTCAATACCCAGCAGGTTGATGCGACTGCGCACCACCGTCATCGCCGCCTGCACTGACTCCTGCATGACATCACCCAACTGGCCGGTAATTGTCAGCTTGCCCTTGCCCGGAACGACGGCAGATTCAATGGTAAGCAGGTCACCGCCCACTTCGGTCCAGGCAAGACCGGTCACCTGCCCAATTTGGTCACTCTCTTCCGCTCGCCCATACCTGAAGCGCTTTACGCCAAGATAGGGTTCAAGAACGTCTGAGGTAACAAATACCTTTTCGGCCCCCTTCCCTTCCAGCAGGAGCTGCTTGACCACCTTGCGGCAGATTTTGGCAATCTCACGTTCAAGCCCTCGCACCCCGGCCTCTCTGGTGTAGTAGCGAATAATGTCCTGAACCACCTCCACGGCGATCGACACTTCCGATACTTTCAAACCATTTGCTTTTATCTGCTTCGGGATAAGATAGCGCTGAGCGATGTTGATTTTCTCGTCTTCGGTATAACCCGACAGACGAATTACTTCCATACGATCAAGCAGTGGCCCGGGAATATTCAAGCTATTCGCCGTAGCAACAAACATCACATCTGACAGATCGTAATCAACTTCCAGGTAGTGGTCCGCAAACGTGTTGTTCTGCTCAGGATCCAGCACCTCCAAAAGTGCAGAAGAAGGGTCACCCCGAAAGTCCGTCGACATCTTGTCTATTTCATCCAGCAAAAACAGCGGATTGCGTGTACCGACTTTCGATATGTTTTGAATGATCTTACCAGGCATCGAACCGATATAGGTTCGCCTATGCCCCCTGATCTCTGCCTCATCCCGCACGCCCCCGAGGGACATGCGCACAAATTTTCGATTGGTTGCTCTGGCAATGGATCGGCCTAACGAAGTTTTACCAACCCCTGGCGGACCAACCAGACACAACACAGGCCCCTTCAGTTTTCTCACGCGCTGCTGGACGGCAAGATACTCAAGAATTCGCTCTTTTACCTTCTCCAAACCGTAATGGTCTTCGTCAAGCACAGCCTGTGCCTGCACAAGATCACGTTTAACCTTGCTGCGCTTTTTCCACGGCACATTAACCATCCAGTCAATGTAGTTACGCACCACAGAAGCCTCCGCAGACATGGGAGACATCATCTTTAATTTACCTAGCTCTGCATTGGCTTTATCCTTTGCTTCCTTGGCCATACCTGCGTTTTCAATTTTTTCTGCCAACTCTTCAATTTCATTGGGAACATCATCCATATCCCCCAACTCTTTTTGAATCGCCTTCATCTGTTCGTTCAAATAGTATTCGCGCTGGCTTTTTTCCATCTGCTTCTTAACGCGACCACGAATACGTTTTTCCACCTGCAACAGATCAATCTCTGACTCCATCAGAGACATCATTTTTTCCATCCGTTCGCGCACATCCACAATTTCCAGTACGCTTTGCTTCTCTTCAATTTTCAGAGACATATGCGCCGCAATGGTATCTACCAGGCGACTACTGTCCTCTATCCCTGACAGCGTTGACAATATCTCGGGCGGCACCTTGCTATTCAGTTTTACGTATTGATCAAACTGACCTAACAGTGAACGCATCAACACATCAGATTCTTTGTCATCCAACACCCTGCTGGACAAGGGCTCAAACTCCACCACGTGGTAGTCGCCCCGTTCGATGTACTGTTTGATTTCTGCTCTTTTAATCCCCTCCACAAGCACTTTAATCGTGCCATCCGGCAATTTCAGCAACTGCAAGATATTCGCGAGAGTGCCTACCTGATAGATATCATCCTGGCGAGGATCATCGTTAGAGGCGCTGCGCTGCGCTGCCAGCAGTATCTGCTTATCAACCTCCATCGCAGCTTCAAGCGCCCGGATCGATTTCTGCCTGCCCACAAACAAAGGAATCACCATGTGAGGGTAAACAACCACATCTCTGAGCGGCAAGACGGGAACGGGCTTCGTGCTAACAAAACCCAAGTCTGATTCATGGCTATCGTCTTGCATGTTCAAACAACCTCGCAATATTAAGGCAGGTAGAAAAACGACTGAAAGGAGATCAAGAGGAAAAACGGAATATAAGAAATATCCCTGACGCTCATTTCAATATCACTAGGGGTGATATATGGTCACTGAAATGAATTTCAAGGGAGGCAATGAATTGCCTCCCTCAAGAGAGAAAATCAATACCTAACTGGACCCTGCCGCAGCTTCACCCTGATCATAAATAAGGATAGGATCAGAAGTCGATTTAATCACACCCTCATCAATAACCACCTTCACTACATCATCCATCGAAGGCAGATCATACATGGTGTCCAATAAAACATGTTCCAGAATGGAGCGCAATCCTCGTGCCCCAGTCTTTCGCTCCATTGCTTTATGGGCGATAGCTCGAAGCGCATCTTCGCGGAATTCAACTTCACTGCCTTCCATCTCAAATAACTTGATGTACTGCTTTGTAATTGCATTCTTCGGCTCAGTCAGAATACAAATCAGTGCAGCCTCATCAAGCTCTTCCAGTGTCGCCACCACTGGCAGACGACCAACAAATTCCGGAATCAAGCCGTAGCGCGTCAGATCTTCAGGCTCGACCTGATGAAGTACCTCGCTGTCGCGCACTTTGTCATCCTGCCCCTTAACTTCAGCGGAAAATCCAATCCCACCCTTTTCGGAGCGGTCACGAATGATTCGCTCCAGCCCGGCGAATGCACCCCCGCAAATAAAGAGGATATTAGAGGTATCAACCTGTAAAAACTCCTGCTGCGGATGCTTTCGGCCACCTTGTGGCGGAACAGAGGCAACCGTACCTTCAATTAACTTGAGAAGCGCTTGCTGCACCCCCTCGCCAGAAACATCACGAGTAATGGAGGGGTTATCCGACTTGCGGGAAATCTTATCGATCTCATCAATGTAGACAATACCGGTCTGAGCCTTGTCCACATCGTAATCACACTTTTGTAGCAGTTTTTGGATGATATTCTCAACGTCCTCACCGACATAACCTGCTTCGGTCAATGTCGTTGCATCCGCAATGGTAAAGGGAACATCAAGAAGGCGAGCCAAGGTTTCTGCCAATAGCGTTTTACCGCTACCCGTGGGACCGATAAGCAAAATATTACTCTTGGACAGTTCGACATCGTCTTTCTTTAGACCGACCTCCAGCCGCTTATAGTGGTTATACACGGCAACAGACAACACCTTCTTTGCTCTCGCCTGCCCCACCACATACTCGTCGAGTATGGCATTGATCTCACGCGGGGTAGGTAGCTTTTTGTCTTTACCGACAGCGGTATTTTCCTGCAACTCTTCTCGAATAATGTCGTTGCATAACTCGACACACTCATCGCACACAAAAACCGAAGGGCCAGCAATGAGCTTGCGCACTTCATGCTGGCTTTTCCCGCAAAAAGAGCAATAAAGCAGCTTTTTGCCCTCCTCGCCGACACCGTTTTTATCGTCACTCATGCCTTTTCCTCGCAATAACTATCGAGTATTTTCTATTCAAACCGCTTTGAGCCAGCAAAGCAGATTAACCACGCTCCGAGAGCAAGGCGTCAACCAAACCATAATCAACAGCGTCCTGACCACTCATAAAATTATCACGATCAGTATCCGCCTGAATACGTTCCAATGGTTGCCCGGAATGCTTGGATAATATGCTATTCAGGCGTTCGCGCACTGCCAATATCTCTTTGGCGTGGATATCAATATCCGAGGCCTGCCCCTGAAACCCACCCAAAGGTTGATGAATCATGACACGAGAGTGGGGTAAACAATAACGTTTTCCAGCCGCACCACCTGCCAATAGCAAAGCCCCCATGCTCGCAGCCTGCCCGACACACATAGTACTGACATCGGGCTTTATAAATTGCATCGTGTCGTAAATTGCCAGCCCTGCGGTAACCACACCACCAGGCGAATTGATATAGATATGGATATCTTTGTCTGGATTTTCAGACTCCAAAAAGAGCAACTGAGCGACAATAAGATTTGCCATATGGTCTTCAACCGGGCCCGTTAAGAAAATAACGCGCTCTTTGAGCAGACGGGAAAAAATATCGTAAGCTCTCTCTCCCCTGGCGGTCTGTTCTACAACCATGGGAACCAAGCCGGATGCACGTATATCAGCGGCACCCCCTGTCATCTTACTATCGAGCATCTGTTTTTCCCTTTCTCAGCATAGGCTGGGAGGGTGAAATACCCCTCCCCCTATCAATCGATTTATCATAAAAGACGGCGCCGAAAGCTACGACAGCAGCACGCTATGCCTGGGCACTATTCTGCATAATATCGTCGAAAGACTTTTTCTCTTCCACAACATCAAACTGCTGGGCGATCCAATCTACAACCTGATCCTCCAGTACCAGCGCCTCCACTCCGGAAAGCCTGGACTTATCCTGATAGTACCAGGCCAGCACTGACGCAGGGTCTTCATAGCTGGACGCCTGAGCCTCGATGCGCTCCCGAACCTTATCGGCATCCGCCTCAAAACCTTGTTCTTTCAATATTTCACCAATTAACAAGCCCAGTGCAACGCGGCGATTGGCCTTTTCACCAAAAGCAGTGCGAATTTCCTCAGGAATAGTCTGCTCACCCTCTGCCGGTGGCATCCCCATGCTCTGGCGAGTCTCGTTCATCATTTGTTGAAGTTCACTATCAACCAAACTCTGGGGCAACTCAACAGGATTCGCCTCCATAATGATATCAAGCACTTGCTGCTTAAATTTTCCCGCGACCGTCTGGGCCAACTCCCGCGCCATACTACTGCGAACTTCGGCTTTAAGCGCATCAACACCACCGTCGGTGACACCAAAACCCTGCATGAATTCAGGATCATCAATGGCAGGGAAGGAGGGCTCTTGCACACGCTTTACGGTGACAGAAAAAACAGCATCTTTTCCGGCCAACTTCTCATTTTGGTAGTCGTCAGGGAAAGTCACCTTAACTTCCGCGCTGTCACCACCACTCAGGCCAATCAGCTGTTCTTCAAAACCGGCAATGAACTGCCCGGAACCCAATACCAAGGAGTAGTCTTCAGACTCACCACCCTCGAACAGTTCACCATCAACCTTTCCTTGAAAATCGATAACAACCTGATCACCTTCCTGGGCAGCACGCTCCACATCATTCCAGCT
>JALTMR010000229.1 GCA_027001525.1 Gammaproteobacteria bacterium | reverse complement strand
CCGGATGTCTTTTGCGGGTCCAATTTCGGTAGCACGAATGTTGATTTAGTATTACCGTGCGTGCTACGATAAATTCCATCGTGTCACTGGCAAGCCTTTGGGTGCAGGTATGTTTTGGGTCTTAGGTCTTCGTGTTATCTGCCTTGCCCGTTTGCCCCCGGCGCTTGCTGCCAGGGGCATTGAAGTCGGTGAATAAGAATCAAAAACTCAACCCAGCAATAACAAGAGAGGGATGTATGAGAACTCGAAATATAGTGGGCACCACTCTGGCGGCTGTTTGTGCGCTCGCGCCATTATCCAGCGCAATGGCTCATCATGGTGGTGTTTCAGCGGCGTTTGGCCCGGGTGCACCGGTAGAGACCTCCTCGCCACTGACGCTGCCCAAGGGCAAAATTCTGCTCTATGAACGCGTCGAAGTTTCACCTTTCAAAAAATTCAATGATGGTCGTGATAACGGCGGCAATGACAAGTTTACCTTCACCAATACACTCATCGGCTATGGCATCAGCAACTCAGTTTCAGCCTTTGTCAGTCTGCCTTACGCTCAAAAAGAGCTGTTGGCCTATGACGGCGATGGCAACGCCGCTGATGCCTACGATGCCGGCACTTCCCAAGGGTTTGGTGATATCAACCTGATCCTGCAATACGGTTTTAAGCATGGTGCCCGCGATGGTTTCAAAGGCTGGTATTCGCTGGATGCGGATGATGTCGCAGGTAAAGAATATACGCTGCCGGAGTGGAAGTTTGGTCTCTCGTTCAGCATGACGCTGCCTTCAGGCAAAATTAACAACAACAGTTCAAACGGCACGCCCTACGGTGTGGGTTCGCAGACCGGTTTTGCCGTACCTGCCTATAACGTGACGGCAATTGTCTCGAAAATGGTTGCAGCTCACTGGACCTGGGGTGCTGATATTCAGTTTCGCACCTTCGCCTTTAACGGCGGTGTGGGGGGCGGAAAACCCGGCAATGAGACTCGCATCAACAACGCGATTATGTATGAAGCCATTGAAAATCAGGGCAGCTTCCTCTCCCGTCTGGATCTGATTCTGGAGGCCAATATTCTGGATTTGAGAATGGATATGGATGAAAACCGGGTAGTGGATACGGCTAGCGGTGGCACCATGCTCTATCTCTCTCCAGGGGTGCGTTTCACCTTCAACGACAAGACCAGCCTCGGCTTGCTCTATAAAGAGATCGTCTGGAAGGATCTGAACGACGAGCCTAACCAGCAGGGCGGCGAGGGGCTGGAGGAGTATCGCTTCATCGCCACACTCTCCACCGCCTTCTGATTGGATTGAATCTCAACGCCCCGCTGCCGACAGCGGGGTTTTGCTATCTATTTAGGGAATGAAACATGCGAAATTATCTTGAACAAGGGCGCTTTGCGGCGCTGTTACTGGCGCTGACTTTGGCTCCCATTAGCCAGAGCTACGCCCACCCCGGTCACGCCGACCCGGTCACCATCAGCCGCGCGACCCACGTCTACATGCAGAAACTTGTGCCTCACTACCTCACCATCCAGAAAGCGCTGGCGGCGGGGGAGTTGACCGACGAAGCACGGGGCGCGGCCGAGGCCATTCAGCGGCTGGTAAAAAAAGCGCGCAAGAAAGAGAGCGACCCATCGGGTAAGAAGATGTACAAAGGTGTGGCCAAGGCGGCCGGTTTTATCGCCTCTGCCGGCAGTGTGGATGCCGCACGGGAAGAGTTCGACGAACTGAATAATATTCTGATGCCATTCTTTGACAGCTGGCCCAGCCACATTCTGGAACACGATCTGGTGCTCTATACCTGCAAAGAGACCACGCAGTGGTGGTTGCAAGCCAATGGCGACAAAGCGGCTGATCCGTATCGCGGTGCTTCCGTCACTTGTGACACGCTGACAGAAAAAGAAGAGTAGCGCCCATGCTGAAAAAGACATTAGCTCAACTGGCTGGTGGCCTGGCGCTGCTGATGAGCGCCTCCACAGCCACGGCCCACTATCCTCTTTTGATCGGTGACCGCTCTCCTGACATGGGGCAGCGCGGCGGGGTGATCAACCTCACCTACGGGCTGGGAGAGCTGCACGAAGATGTGTTTGTTGATGCCCGTCCGCCGGATTGGGTGCGCGGTTATACCTTTGACGGCGGCACCTTCGACCTGAGCGATCAACTGGTTAAAAACGGCAAGGTCTCCAACATCAAATATCGCTCGCGTCGTATCGGTGACACCTGGGTTGTGGCCCATGTTCCCATGACCTGGAGCAAGCACGACAGTACCTTCACCGAGACCACCGTGCGCACCGTGATCCATCAGGGGCTCTCCCGTGGCTGGGAGACGCCGCTTGGTTTGCCGCTGGAGATTGTGCCTCTTAACCAGCCCTACGGGCTGTTGCCAGGGGACTCGTTTCGGGTCGAGTTACTGCTTGATGGTGAGCCGCTTAGCGACGCAAAAATATATGCCGAAAAGTACTACAATCCGCCGCTGCAAAAGCCCTATCCTGCCGAAGCGTTGTTGACCCGAACCTCCCGCACGGACCGTAACGGTATCGCCAACATCAATCTGCACAGCCCCGGCTGGTGGGTGCTGTTCACGCTGCAAGAGCTGGACGATATGGAGAAAGATGGCCAGTCAGGCGTCGCAACATTGCAGGACGCCGTGTGGGTCTACGTGGATGAGATGCCCGCGGCTTTCAAGACAAAATAACCCCGCCATGTCGTGCCCACCACGGGGGCCCCGCTCCCGATCGGTGGAACGTCTGATTCGTCATACCCCGCCCGTTTGTGGCGGGTTTCCTCCCCCAGTGCTTGGGGTCTCCAAATGATTTTCATTGCCTATTTCCACGCGATGGCTTAAAAGCCTGCCCTGGAGATGAAAACAGCGGGAGTGTAAATGGCTTATTTCGATGTGTTTAATGGTGATGCTGACGGCCTTTGTGCATTGCAGCAACTGCGTTTGGCAACCCCCCGTGAGGCGACCTTGGTTACCGGCGTGAAGCGCGATATCGCCTTGCTGAAACAGGTGACGGCGCAAGCGGGTGACGAGGTAACGGTGCTGGATGTGTCGCTGGATAAAAATCGTCAGCCGCTGCTGGATCTGCTGGCCAGGGACGTGCGGGTCGCCTACTTCGACCACCACTTTGCCGGGGAGATTCCGTCGCATAAAGGGTTTAGCGCCCACCTCGATGCCGCGCCGGAGACCTGCACCAGTCTGATTGTCGATGCCCATGTGCAAGGGGCGCATCGTGCCTGGGCGGTGGTGGGAGCCTTTGGCGATAACTTTGATGCCAGCGCCCGCAAGGCGGCGCAGCCGCTGGCTTTGAGTGAATCGGAGCTGGATCTGCTGCGCCAGTTAGGCACCTGCTTGAATTACAACGGCTACGGTGCGGCCATCGACGACCTCTTTTTCCCCCCGGCGGAGCTCTACACCCGTCTTCACCCCTATGCTGACCCGCTGGCCTTTATCGCTGCCGAGCCGCAGGTGTTTGATTGCCTGCGCCGTGGCCTGGAGGAGGATGCGGCAAAAGCCCGCGCCGTTGCGGCCGAGCTGGCCAGTGACAAGGTGGCCCTGTTTATCTTCCCCGCCGAGGCGTGGGCGCGGCGGGTTTCCGGTGTCTACAGCAATGAGCTGGTCAAGGCCCACCCCGCCCGGGCCCATGCTCTGTTGACGCAACTGCCCGGGGGCGGATTCCTGGTCAGTGTGCGGGCACCGCTCAATAATAAAGTGGGGGCGGATGAGTTATGCCGCGCCTTTCCTACAGGCGGAGGCCGAAAAGCCGCTGCCGGCATTAATCATCTGCCTGAAGATCAGCTAAGCTTGTTTATCGATCAGTTTCAGGCGCGCTACGGTTAGCGGATTCGACAGAAAAAGGAGAGTGTCATGACCATCACAGCATATCGCCATATCCTCTGGGCCACCGACTTGACCGACAATAACCACAAGGTGGGGGAACGGGCGCTGGAGTTGGCTCAGACATACAACGCCAGGGTGAGTTTGCTGCATGTGCTGGAGACCTACCCGCTCTACGTCGGCCAGGAGATGGTGCTGGTGGATACGCTGGAGCTGGAGGAGACGCTGGAAAAACGCGCCAACGAGCGAATGCAGGCATTGGCAGATCAGTTCAACATTGCCGAGGCGGATGCCCATGTGGTGCTGGATGCCGCCAAGTCGGGTATTTTGGACTTTGCCACCGAGCATGAGGTTGATCTGATTCTGATCGGCAGCCACAGTCGCAAGGGCCTGGCCCACCTGCTGGGCTCCACCGCCCGTGCCGTGGTTAACTCGGCGTCGTGTGATGTTTTGGCGGTGAGACTAGAGGCCTGATCACTTTCATCTATCGTGTCAGCAGAAAAGAGGCCGCGGTGTGCGGCCCTTCTGTTTTATCCTCCCTAGCGCTCCAGGTATTGCAGCTTGTTTTCCACGCCGTCCCACTCTTCGGCATCGGGCAGTGGCGCTTTTTGCTCCGTGATCACCGGCCACTCGGGGGCCAGTTCTGCATTCAGTTGGGTGAAATGCAGCTGGTCTTCGGGCAGTTCATCTTCGGCAAAAATGGCGTTGGCAGGGCACTCCGGTACGCACAATGTGCAGTCGATGCACTCCTCCGGGTCGATGACGAGAAAGTTAGGCCCTTCGTGAAAACAGTCGACGGGGCACACCTCTACGCAATCGGTGTATTTGCACTTGATGCAGTTGTCGGTGACAACGTAGGTCATGGTTCTCTTTCCTTGTGGTGGTTACGGACCAGAGTATGGCCGAGCCGGCGCAACGGATCTACCCTTGATCCACCCGGGAAAAACTACGCTGAAACAGCCCGGCTATTCGCTGCTCATCGCCTTCAGACGGTAGAGCGCATCCAGCGCCTGGCGGGGGGTGAGCTCATCCGGCTGGATCTCCTCCATCGCTTTGGCCACCGGGTGGGGCGCGCGATGGTCGAAAAGCCCCAGCTGGGGTTCGGCGGCGGCCGGGGCGGGTGCGGGCGGTGTGCCGCTCTCCAGCTCCCGCAAGCGTGCTTTGGCGGCCTCGATCACCGCTCTGGGTACACCGGCCAGGGCCGCCACCTGAAGGCCGTAACTCTGATTCGCCGGCCCCTCTTTAACGGCGTGGAGGAAGATGATGCTGTCGCCATGCTCCACGGCATCCAGATGCACGTTCACGACGCTGTGGTACTGCTCCGGCAGGCAGGTGAGCTCAAAGTAGTGGGTGGCAAACAGCGTGAACGGGGTGACCTGGGTGGCCATGTGTTCGGCGCAGGCCCAGGCGAGGGAGAGGCCGTCGAAGGTGCTGGTGCCGCGGCCGATTTCATCCATCAGCACCAGGCTTTGGCTGGTGGCGTTGTGGAGGATGTTGGCGGTTTCGGTCATCTCCACCATAAAGGTGGAGCGGCCGCCGGCCAGATCATCCGAGGCGCCAATACGGGTGAAGATGCGGTCGATGGGGCCGATTCTGGCCCCCTGTGCAGGGA
>JALTMR010000228.1 GCA_027001525.1 Gammaproteobacteria bacterium | reverse complement strand
AACCAACCCACTCTCCCCGCCCCTGGCGCTCGTTGACGAAATTCAGAATTGAATAGAAACCACGGGGCGCATCGTAAGAGCCCCGCTGATCGGTATTCAGGTCGACCCAGGCCGGGATCCCCCGCCCCCGCTCTGCCACGTCACGCCAGAAACTGGCGAAGGGCTGTAACAACGTCGGTGTATCTCGTCGATCCCAGGCCAGGTAGAGGGGGATACGCACAGCGTTGTAACCGAAGTGAGGGGCGTAACCGTGACTGACCACGGAGAGCGTTTGACCGTTGATCAACAGCCAATCGGGTGGCAGCCTCCAGCGCCCGAAGCGGGCCTGGCGCAAAAGCCGCTCCCCCGTCGCAGACAGTGCATTCCACTGCGCGGCGTGCCCCTGCCTGGCGAAAAACGAGAAGGCGGGAAAGACCCAATAGGAAAGATTGACGGTAATCCCCGCGCTATTTTCGAAACCGACCATCCCGGGTAACAGCACCGCACCGTAATCGGTCTGGCGAATCAACTTATGGCGAATATCGTCGGCGATATAATCGGCGGAGTGCCGGTAGCTTTTGACCTCCCAGCGTTTGTCCGCCAGGTAGAGTGCCCAGGCGATGAGCACGTCACCATCACTGGCATTGTTGGCATCCGTTACCTCACCGACGCGTGGATCCCATTTCCAGGCAAACAGGTGATCGTCTCGCACCTGCAATTTCGCCCGCGTCCAGCGCCACAACAATTCGAAGGCCGGCCTGTCGTTATATGCAGCGGCAAAGAGCATGGCTATCCCCTGCCCCTCGGAGTGGCTGATGTCGCCATTGGCGGTATCCAGTACACGCCCCTCCGCCGTGATGTAGCGCTGTTTGAAAAGCTGCCACTCCT
This sequence comes from Gammaproteobacteria bacterium, assembly GCA_027001525.1. Lineage (GTDB taxonomy): Bacteria > Pseudomonadota > Gammaproteobacteria > Tenderiales > Tenderiaceae > JALTMR01. The sequence continues at coordinate 4,571 of JALTMR010000228.1, read as the reverse complement.
GGCTATCGAGTGCCGATGCGGAGAATGTCACGCTGACCAACAACAGGGAGAGTAAAAACAGATAAGATTTCTTGTGCCGCATCCTGCGTAGTTATTTTTATTGAGTAGGGAAGCTGTGGCGATTTTACCCCCGCAATTCTGGCGAATCGGGGAAAAGAGATCAAAGCTAAATCGCCCCCTCACTGCCAGGGCGGTGGTGGCTCCGGCGGTAAAACCCCACCGGGCGCGGGAGCAGACTGCGAAGGCGTTGACCCAGAATTGGTCGTGCCCCTGCTCATCACATCGGCCTCGCCGTTGCTTTGCAGCCAACGCTTCAGGCGTTGGTAGTTTCTTTTGATATCGACGTGCTGGGGAGCGAGGCGAACAGCCCGGTCCAGCAACACCAGCGCTGCGCGGTAGTCCCGTCGTTCCATCTGCTCAACCGCCTTATTATTCAAGGCGATCGGATCAAACGGATTGACGCCTTTCGTTGCTATCGGCAGAAGCTGGGGCGACCCCATGCTATTTCCCGCCAACTGCAACGGCGCTTCATCGGCTTGAGAGAGCCCCGAAACAAACATCAAGACAAACATCATCAGTGAGCGTTGAGCTACTCCCCGGCCGCCAAAGCGCAACTTAGTCATAATTATCCCTTATGTAAAAAGGAACGACGGGAGTAGGTGCAGTACGATGCCGTTGAGGCTGGGTCCAGAAAGAGACATACAACAGCCCGCTAAGCTCCTTGTAATCCTTCGCCTTGGCAATCGCCATTTTCACACCCACAGACAGTTGCGAGTTCATGCCGTATTCCAGGTTTGCATTCAACCCGTAGTTAAAATCCAGATCACTGACCCCGCGGTAACGTGCGCCAATATCGGGCTGTGACGTGGCAACGACCTCCAACTGACTCTGCATATCCCGATTGTTCGGAAAATAGTCGGCATCATCTTCACCAAAGCTATGAATGCCGATGGAACCACCCAGCTGATAACTGAGAGGCCCATTATACCCGACCCAGGCCACTGGCACACTTATGGACAAATAATACCTCGGGCTGAAGTAGCCGCCATGCCCCAGACTGAAATAGCTCAGATTACGCTGATAACCCAACGCGCTGACATGGAGCCCCGCCTTGACGTTCTGATTCACGGAATTGAGGAGGTCTTTGTAAAAGCCGGCACTCAACTCGAACTTGGTATTGGAGGCCACATTTTTGCCGTTCAACGAACCATAGGACAAGGTGCCATACACCCCCAATCCGCTCAGGTCATAGCCACCGGAAAGCTCGACACTGTTCTCAATCACCCCACCCCAGACCACGCCTGTCGCAGTGTCCCGCGCACCGGCGTACGAGAGCACGGACTGGGTCACCGCGTGCCGGGTAAAGCCAATGGCCACCTGCATCGGCCCCACCACCGGCTGCCAGCGTACCCCGCCGACAACATTGCTTTGGGTAAAGCCCAGGGGCGTCACCCCCAGGTCGGCATGCCACTGGCGGGTATCGTAGTCAGCACTCAGAGCCAGGCCGCTATCGTTCATGGCCACCGATTTCGCCAGCGGTGCCGTCACGGCAGCGTTTGTGCCGAACTGGCGCAAGGTGGTCAGGTCACCGGAGCTGATGTTGCCGGCATCGACCAGCACGGGCGTTGCCCGCAATGTCAGTCGTCCCTTGTATTTGGGGCTAAAGGCATACTCCAGCGGCACCTCCAGGTCGGTCAACTGGTCCAGCCCCTCCTGACCTTCGCGATAGCGAAATGCCAGCCCGCCCTTGGCGCTGGGACTGTGGCGAGCGTATATCCGCTCCAGCTCAGAGCGTAGCTCATGGGCCAGGTCACTCTCCGTCGGTTCTGGTGCCTGGCTTCTGTCATCACCCTTGAGTGCATTCAGTACGGATACCGTGCTCGTATAGAGGGCGGAATGCTCCCGCCCTGCGCCATAACTATCTGGCTTGACGCGATGCAGCGTCAGGCGAGGCTTCTTCACGCCGCCGGCTGTCGCTTCCGGGCTCCCTGTCTCCAGCAGCAGGGCCTTTTCGAACGCGCGCACGGCCTTTTCATCATCCCCCATGGCACTGTGGACACGCCCAAGCAGGGCATGCGCCTGGCCACTGTCAGGCTTCTGGCTCACCCCCTCTTTCGCCAGCAGCATCGCCACCTCATAGTCACGCACCTGCATGGCGATACCCACTGCACCAGACAACGCAGAAAGGTCATCCGGCGACCTGGCAAGCACATCAACATAACTTGTAAAAGCCTGTTCGTTGTCACCCGCCGCAGCTTCCAGTGTGGCCAGCGCCACCATCACATCAGTGTTGTCGGGATACTTGGCCCGTAACGGTGCCAGATAGTCGTAAGCCCTGGCAAAGTTCCCCTCCTGCCGTGCCTGATTGGCGCGTTTGATGGAGTAGCCAATGTAGATATCATCCAGCGACTTGCGCTGTGCAGGTGTTAAATCACTGCGTTCAAGCTGACTCATCACCAATTCAACCTCGGCGCTTTGACCTGTGCTCAGCAACACCGTGAGGTAGAGAAACTTCAGATCAATATCGTTGCTCTTATCCAGGCGTAATATAGAGAGCGAGCGCTGCGGTTCGCCAATATTCAACCAGGCCTTGGCCACCGGGCCGATAAACTCCTTCTCTGCCTCCGCGATAGGCGTCACCTGCTCCAGTATCTCTCTCGCCTTGTCGAACTCCCCCTGGTCAGCGTAGATCTGCGCCCGCTGCGTCTGCACCCTGACCCACAGACGGTTTTGCAGCTTGCGCATATCGAAGCTGCGCGACTGCGGTGGAATTTTCTCCAGCGTGCGCAGACCTTCAGAAAACTCCTGCTCCTCTTCGTACAACAACGCCCTGGCGTACAACGCTGCCGGCAGATCCGGGTGACTCACCAGCAGACCATCGAGCAGTGAGCGGGCCTCCTCCCGCTCACCCTGCAATCGGTAGACACGAGCCAGGTCGAGCCGAATCCAGGGATTGGCCGGGTCGACAGCAAGCATGTTTTCCAGCTTGATTCTCGCCTGTATCTGAACATCCTCATTCCGCGCATCCAGGGCCTGCTCGGCAAACTCCTGGGCTTGAATATGGGCAAAGGCAACGCCTTTTTCCGGGTACTGCCTGGTAACCTCATTGGCCAGCTTCAAGGCCCGCTGGCGCTCACCCAGCTCCACCAGAACGAAGACCAAACCGAACTTGGCATCGATATTGTCCGGCTCTCGCTTGAGCACCTCTTCGTAAAACTCTTTTGCCTTCTCGGGACGGCCCAGTTTAGCCAGCACATCAGCCAATGCGTTACGCGGAGCAATCTCGTTGGGTTTAATGGCCAGCGCCTTGCGCAACACCAGCTCGGCCTCCTTGAGATTATTCTCCTCCTTCAACTTTTCAGCCTGCCTCACCAGTGCCCAGTAACGCGCCGAGGCCAGGGTTTCACCCCAATATTTTCTGTTTTCGGGGGCCCGTTTGATGGCTGTTTCCAGGTAGTTCACCGCCTCATCAAAACGCTCCTGCTTTTGACGCAACAAGCCCATGGCCGCCAGCACATCTGCATCATTTTTGTTTTTCTTGTACAGCTTTTTGAGCAACTCCTCGGCACCCGTGAGGTCGTTCGCATTCAGCGCCTTGTAGACCGATTTCAGCGCCCGGTCCCGGTCATCCGGGCCATGCAGTTGCCAGTTAAGCTCCTTCTTTTTTTTGTTGATCTGTTTATCGTTGGGCCACTTCCTGGCCAAGCGGTTGAGCAAGCGTTCATCCGCCGCCCCCACCTGCAGCCACTCCACCGCCTGACGCAGATCCTGCAGGGCCTGCTTACCCACGGTGCGATCGGTGACCAAACGCTCCAGTCGGCGAATGGCTTCGCGCCGGGTCGACTCCCGATAGCTCAGGTGCTTGGCGTAAGCGTGTTGAAAAATCGGCTGGTCAGGGAACTCTTCTACCAGGCGTTTCAGGCCGGCCTTTGAACCTTCCCAGGCATCGGGCACGGCGGAGAGCGTCTGGTAATACTCCAGCGCCAAATGACCACTGGGTTCGATCTGCCGAAACGCCTTTTTGTAGGCGGCCACAGCCTCTTCAGCATTGCCCGATTGCGCCAGCTTACGGGCGCGATCAAGCTGAAACGTATCGGGACGGCCCATCGCAATCGCGCGCCGCAACGCCTTCACTGTTTGCGCTTTACCGCCCGCCTGGGCAAAGCGCTCAGCGTACTCGTTGGCGCTGTCTGTATTGCCGGCGTAGGCCTCGGACATGCCGAGCCACAGCAAGGCCTCGCGATTCCCCGGCGAAGCCACCAACACCTTGCGCCAGGCCTCGGCGCTTTGATCACTTTTCCCCAGAGACTGCAGGTAGCGCGCCTTATCCAGCATCATCTGCAACAGCTCGTCTGCCGCAGACGCAGGGGCGGATATGCACAGACAGCCGACCAGCACTCCAACACACATTGACCAGTTTGTTCTTATCATTCTTTTCATCGATCCAAATCCATTTTCGAGCTAGGCGTTATCCGTGGCGAGTCTCAAATCTGCTTTGTGTTTAAGCGCGATGTAGGACTGAACCCCCAGTATCGCAATACCAAAGCAGATAAAAACGAACAGTAAAACAG
>JALTMR010000227.1 GCA_027001525.1 Gammaproteobacteria bacterium | reverse complement strand
TCAACCTGGGCCGTGCCGTCGGTGCGGACTACTACCTCCCCAAATTTCACCCGGGGGAGCTGAATAAAATGATTCGCACCGCTCTGGGGGAAGAGGGTGACGAAAAGGTACAACAGGCGCAATAAGAGTCGCACGCCCAGGCCGTTATTGGGTCAGTTTGACACCATCCAGGAAAAAGACCCGTTTGGGGTCTTCTCGCTCACAGACAAAAAGAATTTTGGATATCGCGCCAATATTCAATACGCCGTTACGTATCGAGCGCTTGATCTCGTCCACACTAAAAGCAAACGCATTTTCACCATGGGCAATGGGAAGGTATTCGGTAAAACGTTCCGCATAGGCGGGGCTATCGCGGTCATCATCAATCCGAAACTCCAACACAAACGCCTCACCCGGATTGTATACGCTGAAAAGAAGACGGGAGTATCCTTCCCAGCTCTGCCGCCCTGCCAGATATTTCACCCCGCTCCAATCCCCCGGCACCGTCTCAACCCGTAAGTTTTGCTGGCCCTCTGCAACGTAATCATGACTTAAGCGGACACGCGCACTCCCCTCTGAACTCTCGCCCCGTGGCTGCCATAAAACCAGCTCAACCCGATGTTCAAACGCCCCCAACACAGGAAAGTTTTCCACTCGCCACCACTCCCCGTACCAGGCATTGAGTGCAGGATAAGAGGCAAACAGCAACAGCCCCAGGGCAACCAGGTGGTGGCCAAACTTCAGCAACCGGCCGCTGGCAGCATCTTTTAGCTTCAACCACGTCAGAACCACCGTGACCCCGGCAAAACTGTTCCACACATCAAGCAAGGTGGCAGAGCGCCCCAAAGCAGGCTGCACAAACTCAATCAGCAGGATAACGGAGAAACAACTTAGCGTCGCGACAAGGTAGGGCCTTCTCTTTTGGCGCTGCAGCAGCCACTGATAAATCATATAGGCCAGCAGACCAAAGGCAAAAAAATGCCCCGCATCCAGCGTCCTGTTCATGGCCTGATCGTAGCCCCCAAAATCGAAGGGAAACAGCGCCATAAAGAAGATAAACAGGGAGACGACCAAATGCCACGCTTTCACGGGAGAGGCCCTTTGTAGGGCACCTCTATTAATTCTGGATGTGGCAGATTGAATCCCAAATTCGTTACATCCAGGCGCAAATTGTGGGCAATAGCGGGACTATTGCCAAAATTTGCAACGCCGATGTAGAGGATTTGGGGTTTGATATGCGCTTTCATGAATTAATAGAGGTGCCCTGTAATCTATAAAGAGCATCTACGTCTGGGCAAAGTGGCAACTAACCCTATGTGTGTGCGTCACCGCCAAAGGCGCAGGGTAGTCTGTTTTGCAGACGGGTTGAGCCGCCGGACAACGAGGATGAAAATGACAGCCGCCCGGCGGATTGATTGGCGAAGGGAGGTCACCTTCGAGGTGGACAATCTCCTGCTGACTGGCCGGATCGATGGTAGGCACCGCGGAGAGCAACGCCTGGGTGTAGGGGTGTCGGGGATGATCGAGTACCTCTCCAATGGTGCCGCGTTCAACAATACGCCCCAGATACATCACGGCCACTTCATGCGCCAGGTAAGCGACAACGGAGATGTTGTGAGTAATAAACAGATAGGAGAGCCCCAGTTCGTTCTGAAGCTCTTTTAACAGATTGAGAATCTGCGCCTGCACCGAAACATCCAGAGCACTGGTCGGTTCATCGCAGACGATCAGCTTGGGATCCACCGCCAGCGCCCGGGCAATACAGATGCGCTGACGCTGGCCACCGGAGAACTCGTGCGGGTAGCGATCGAGCATCTCGGCTGCCAACCCCACATGCGCCAGCAACTGCGCCACGCGGGCACGACGCTGGGCTCTGTGACCACCAACGCCCTGGGCAACCATCCCCTCTTCGATAATATCGCCGATCATCATGCGGGGGTTCATGGAGGAGAAGGGGTCTTGAAAGATAAGCTGAAAATCCTTTCGCCGTCTGCGCAGACGCTCGCCCCTCAAGGCATTCAGATCGTCCCCCTCAAAAAGCACCTCTCCCGCCGTGGGTCGGGTCAACTGGATAATGCCCTTGCCCACTGTGGTTTTGCCACAGCCGGACTCACCCACCAGCGCCAGCGTCTGCCCCTGTTTGATCTTGAGAGAAACGCCATCCACGGCATAGACGTGACCCGCCACCCGCTTCAGCAGACCTTTGCGAATGGGGAAGTGCACCTTCAGATCATTGACCACCAGCAACTCGTTGCCAACGGCAACACTGCGCGGTGCAACAAGTTCATCAGCCTCCTGCGCGACGTCATTCGGGCGCGTCGCCGCCAACGCCTCATCCATCAGGTGACAGCGTACCCCGTGGCCCTCTGCACAGCGATGCCACTGCGGGATCACATCGCGGCACGGCGGCCAGGCGAAGTCACAGCGATTCTCAAACCGGCACCCTTTAAACTCCGTCGCCAGCGACGGTACCGAACCGCGAATGATATCGAGCGCACGATCACGCTTCTCCATGCTGGGCAATGATTCAAACAGTTTGCGACTGTAAGGGTGTGCCGGCTCGGCAAAGAACTGCGCCCTGCTCGCCTCCTCCACAATCTGGCCGGCATACATCACCGCAACCCGATCAGCCATCTCGGCAACAACCCCCAGATCGTGGGTAATAAGCATAATGGACATGCCCGTTTTGCGCTGAAGCTCACGCAACAGCACGAGCACCTGGGCCTGAATCGTCACATCCAATGCCGTAGTGGGCTCATCGGCGATGAGCAGATCCGGCTCACCAGCAAGAGCAATGGCAATCATCACCCGCTGCTTCATGCCGCCGGAGAGCTGGTGCGGATACTCATCGATACGGGACTGCGGCGCGGGAATCCCCACCGCATCCAGCAGCTCGAGAATGCGCGCCCTGGCAGCGGCCCCTTTCAGGCCTTTATGCTGTTTCAGGCTCTCGCCGATCTGCTGCCCCACGGTGAGCACCGGGTTGAGCGAAGTCATGGGCTCCTGAAAGATCATGGCGATCCGGTCACCGCGGATATCGCGCATGGCCGCCTCTGGCAGTTGCAGCAGATCCTCACCTTGCAGCAACACCTGGCCGGAGACTATTTCACCTGCCGGCTGCGGCACCAGCTGCATGACAGAGAGCGAGGTCATGGATTTACCACAGCCGGACTCTCCCAGCAGAGCGAAGGTCTCACCACGCTTGATATCGAAACTGATGCCATCGACAGCGCGCACGGTGCCGCCGCCGGTGGAGAACCAGGTCTTCAGATCGCGTACGCTTAACAGTGTTTCAGTCATGAGGTTCTACTTTCTCAACCGCGGATCGAAGGCGTCACGCACCGCATCGGAAAAAAGGTTGGCCGCCAGCACCAGCACAAACATAAAAATAAAGGCCGCCAGCAGGGACCACCAGACCATTGGCTCGCGCGCCATCTCCAGCCGCGCCCCGTTGATCATATTGCCCCAACTGAACATGGTGGGATCAACCCCCACGCCGACGTATGAGAGCACCGCCTCGGCCAGCACCAAGCCACTGAAATCCAGCACCACGGCAATCATGATAATGTGCATGACGTTGGGCATGATATGGCGCGTAATAATCTTGAAACGGCTGACGCCAAATGCTGTGGCCGCCTCGATGTAATCCATCTCGCGCAGCTTCATCGCTTCACCGCGCAACATACGGCACAGCCCCGTCCAGCTCGTCACGCCGAGGATGATGCAGAGAAACAGCAGACGTAAATCAGCACGGGCGGCATCGGTCTCAAAAAGCTCGGGATGAGTGGAGATATAGACCTGCAGCATCAACACCGCAGCGGCGATCAACAGTACACCGGGAATGGAGTTAAGGGTGGTGTAGAGATACTGCACCACATCATCAACCCAGCCGCGCAGATAACCCGCCGCCACGCCCAGCATCACCGCAAAGGGGAGCATCACCAGCGTCGTCAGAGTACCGATGGCCAGGCCGGTGCGAATACTTTTCACCGCCTGATAGAAAACATCCTGCCCCACCTTGTCGGTGCCCAGAATATGGTAGTAACCCGCCAGTACCATGCACCAGCTGATCAGCAAAACAATAATCGCCAGAGTGATAAACATCACGCGCCAGGGAATCTCCAGCTGGCCTTTCAAAATAGCCCCGGCGGTGCGACTGATCGACGCCCCCCGACGCCAGGCAATAAGCGCCACCACCACAGCACTGATCAGCGCCCAGCTCGCTACCCCATACAGCAGTGCGATAAGGCTCAGGCGCAGCACATCATCCCCCAGCTCACTGGCAGGATCATCCAGATGAGCACCGCCATAGAGCAGGCGGGGGTAGATGCGCGCCTGGCTGCCATCATCGAGTTCAACCGTCTCCTTGGCATAGGCGTAGGCGGCAAAGGGGGCAGAGTAGGTCTTCTCCTGCTGCTCTCTGACAGACCCCATAAGCACATCCAGCAGACTCAGCACTTCGCCGCTGTAGTAGACCTCGCCGCTGCTGTTCTCAGTGGGCAGGGACTCACGAAAGTGCACCGAATCGATCACACCGATGGTGATATAGGTGACCAACACAATCAGCGATGCCATCCCCATGCGACTGCGCACCACCTGCCCCCAGGGAGCGCGTAAATGCGCTTTATTGCGGGCATAGATGCCCCCCGCCAACACCACAGCCACCATGATGAAGATGAGAATATCGGTCCAGAGAAAGACGGGCAGAATATTCATGACAGCCTTATGCGCGGATCAACCAGAGTGTAGGAGATATCGGTAAGCACCAGACCGATGATGTAGAGCACCGAGCCCAGAAACACCATCGCCCGGACGATGGCAAAATCCTGGTTCTGAATGGCGTCAATGGTGTAGCTGCCCAGCCCGGGAATGCCGAAAAAAGACTCCGTAATCAGACTCCCCATAAAGAGCAGAGGCAACACAGCCACCACGCCGGTGAGGATGGGAATCATGGCATTTTTCAAAACATGGCGAAACAACACCGTCAACTCCGCCACCCCTTTGGCGCGAGCCGTACGCACGTAATCCTTGCCGATCTCTTCGAGAAAAATGGCGCGATACCAGCGTGTGCTGCCACCAATGCCGCCAATCACACCAATAAGCACGGGCAACATCAAAAATTTGATCGCCTCCAGCCCGACGTCGTAACCCGACACCGGCACCAGGTGCATCAGTTTCCCCACCAGGTATTGGCCGCCGATGATGTAAAACATGCCCGAAATCGACATCATCACCACGCACAGCACCACACCCCAGAAATCGACGTAGGTCGCCCGAAAAAAAGCGACCAACAAGGCAAAGGTGATGTAGATCAGCAACCCGAGAATGAGGTTGGGCAGAGCGATGGCCAGACTGGGCCACATGCGCTGACTGATGTCGTAGCCGATGTCCCGACCGCTGTCGGAGCTGCCAAACTGGAAGGCAAAGAGCTTGACCGATTTTTCGAAAAAGATGGTATTTG
>JALTMR010000226.1 GCA_027001525.1 Gammaproteobacteria bacterium | reverse complement strand
GCTCTCGGCGACTGTCCTATCATTGTCTGGGGTGATGACGGCTGGTACATGAACTTGGTCACCATCACGTAAAATGCCGGCGAGATTGACGAAGGTTTTGTCCGCCTTATCAGTAAAGCCACCGGCTGCCGAAATGGCATCCATCACTCGACTGCCATATGGGATTTCAACAGTGGTTTCGGGTTGATTGATTTCCCCTGTGATATACACCAGAATAGGCGCAGGAGTTGCTGTGGGTTGGGGGGTTGCTGTTGGGATCGGCGGATAAATCGTAATCTGAACCGCTTCCGGGCGTGACGAAAGCAATAATGCACCGCTCCCGACAATGAGTAAGACAACAATAACAAATGCGATAAGCGTTGATAGCGGTGAGGCTTGTGATGGCATGGGCATCCCAACCGACTGATTATATCTTTACGATTGGGAGTATACCCCGATTTGGCAATACAGACTACTTCTTATCATCAATCCAAACCGGAAGATGACCGAGCGCAATGATATCGTGCCATTGGGCGCGGTCTCCTTCTGTGAAGATGGCGGCTTCGACAACAATATTTGCGCCGGCCTTGTTCATAATCAGGCGCATCCCCTGCAAGGTACTCCCAGTAGAAATCACATCATCAATTAATGCAATGCGTTTCCCCTTCACCATACGGCGGTCTTTTTCGTCAAGAAATAAGGTTTGAGGTTTGCCGGTGGTGATGCTCAGCGTTTCGCTTTGTAGCGCATCCCCCATATAGGGCTTATACGATTTACGCAGAACGACATAGGGGAGTTTCATATCGGTACTGAGGGCATGTGCTAGCGGAATCGACTTGGCTTCGGCTGTGACCAATACATCAATGGCTTTGTCTTTGAGTTTCTTGGCGAGTGCTTTGCTAGCGGCATTAACAAATTCTGCATCACCGAGGATATTGAGAATGGCGATTTTTATGCCGGGCTTGACTTCAAAGAGGCGGAGTTGACGTTTCACACCGGCGACTTCTATTGCATATGTATCTTGGGACATCACATTTCCTTGCTGGTTGTTGGTTATCGTGTTATCTATCACAATTATACTGTTCCCTCACCAGCATGAAAGACAAGTTTCTCATCACAAATCATAATTTCATCGCCGACGGATAAGGCCATCGCCCCCAAAATAGGTTCATTATTGAAGAGTGTCCCATTGGTACTGCCCAAATCCTCAATTACATATCCCTCGCCAATTCGTTTGAGATGAGCATGAAAACGCGAAACCCCTTTTTTCTGCAAGTGAATTTCATTATGTGAAGAGCGGCCTATCCGTATCAGATCGGTCGCCAATTCAAAGGTTTTGCCGTCAACTGTTACATGGGTTGGGGGGGTGATATTCTTACGAATTTTGAGAGTAGACGGTTTTTCGGATTTTGGGAGAATAACATTCCCGTGTTCGTCCATTGGCACACCGCGCTTTTTAAATTCCCGCAGGATTTCACGGCGACGTAAAACCATCGTTTCTTCATGCCGGCTGGTGAGGGTATACATGGCTTGTGTTGCCATCGTTTTGCGGCTGTAATCGTCGTAAGCATCGGGGCCTTCTGCCATTTGTTTAGCTTGTGCTTGCAATGCCGAACGCTCTTCTTGAATTTGTTGGTTATCGATATCGGCATCATCAATGGCATTAATGGCTTTTTGGAGGACTTCGGTCGCTTGCTTGTATTTGCCTTGATCGGCATTTTGGATGGCTTGTTTACGAGCATTAGCCGCTTTGAGTAGCAATACGCTTTCTGTCACTTTCGGATCACGCCCAGGGCAGCACCCAATGCCAGCGCACCGACATCCCCCATGAACACCTGGGCGGGGTAGGTGTTGAACCACAAAAACCCCAGGCCCGCCCCGGCCAACGCACCGCAGATCACCACCACCTCACCGACGCCGGCCACATAGGGGATGCCAAGGTACTCAGCAAATTTCACATGGCCGGTGAGATAGGCAAAAATACCCAGGGCAGCGGCGACCATCACCGTCGGCAGAATCGCCAGGCCATCGAGCCCATCGGTCAGGTTCACGGCGTTACTGGTGCCGACAATGACGAAGTAGGTCAAGGCGATGTACATCAAGCCCATGTCGATGGCGACATCCTTGAAGAAAGGCACAATCAGCTGCGTCTCTGCCGGCGTTGTGGCGCTGACATAGAGCACCACCGCCGCGAGCAGGCCCACGACGGACTGCCAGAAGAACTTGGTTTTTGCCGAGATGCCGGCCGCATCTTTCAACACCATTTTGCGGTAATCGTCATAGAAGCCGATGGCTCCAAAACCCAGCGTAACCAGGAGCACAACCCAGATATAGAGATTGCCCAGATTGCCCCACAGCAGCGTACTGATGGCGATGGCCACCAGAATCAGCGCCCCTCCCATGGTCGGCGTACCGGCTTTGCTGTAGTGGGATTCGGGGCCCAGCTCGCGGATCTGCTGGCCCACCTGATATTGCGCCAGCTTGCGAATCATAAAGGGGCCAACAACAAAGGAGATCAACAGCGCCGTTAGCGTTCCCAAAATGGCCCGCAGGGTGATGTAGCGAAACACGCCAAAACCGCTGTGAATCTCCATCAGATAGTCAGTCAGGTAGAGCAACATCGCTTAACTCCCCATCTCGATATTGGCTGCAGAGGCAACGGCCGCTGCCTCTCCCGCGCCGCTCACCAAGCTGTCGATGACCTGTTCCATCGCCGCGCTACGCGACCCCTTTACCAGTACGGTGACGGTGTCACTGCTTTTAGCCAGATAACTTGCCAATGCCTTGATTAACTCTTCTCTTGTTTCAAACCACTGCCCATGGCAGCCAAAACCTTTCACCGCCTGACGGCACAACGGTCCGGTGGCCAACAGACCGTTGACGCCCCGCTGTGCAGCCAACGCTCCCACCTGACGGTGCTGCTCGTCGGCACCGTCGCCCAGCTCGGCCATGTCCCCGAGCACCAGAATTTTTTCGCCCGCCATCTGCCCCAGCACATCGATGGCCGCGCCGACAGAGTCCGGGTTGGCGTTGTAGCTGTCATCAATCAACAACTGCCCCCAGGCACTGATGCGGGGCTGCAAACGCCCCTTCACCGGGCGCATTCGAGCCAGCCCCTGTGCCACCTCGGCAAGATCAGCCCCGGCGGCAATGGCCACCGCCGTGGCTGCCATGGCATTAGTCACATTGTGTTGCCCGGTCAGTTGCAGGCTGATATCCACATCCCCCAACGGGGTTGCCAGCGTGAACTGGTTCCGAAACTGCCCCCTGGCCACACAGGCACCAGCGTCACACTTGAGCGCAACATCCGCCTCCAGACCAAAATGAATAACCTTGTCACCGGCCACCAGCGCGTTCCATTCGTCCGCGTAACGGTCATCCGCATTGATGACTGCCACACCACCCGGTTTGAGCCCTTGCCAGATTTCGCCTTTGGCCCGGGCCACATCATCCAGGCTGCCGAATCCGGCCAGATGCGCAGCCGCAGCGTTGGTCACCAACGCCACATCGGGGCGGGCCAGGCGACTCAAATAGGCGATTTCACCCTTATGATTGGCCCCCATTTCGATAACCGCATAGTGGTGCTGTGCCGGCCGCAACCGGAGCAGCGTCAAGGGCATACCGATGTCGTTGTTGAAATTGCCTGCCGTGGCCAGCACTTCACCGCGGCAGCTGAGAATGGAGGCCACCATCTCCTTTACTGTGGTTTTGCCGTTACTGCCGGTAATCGCCACAAGGCGACCGTTGAAACGCTCACGCCAGGCGGCGGCCAGACGCCCCAGGGCGAGGCGGGTATCCGCCACCGGCAGCTGCACCAGCGGGTCATCGACCGGGCGATTGACCACGGCGGCAACCGCCCCCTTTTGGCGCGCGCTGGCCAGCAGGGTATGGGCATCAAAATTGGGGCCGTCGAGTGCGATAAAGAGGTCACCACTGCGTAGCGTGCGGGTATCTGTCGAGACCCCGCTAAAGCCGATCTCACCAGCGGCAACATCACACCCCAGTACTGAAGCGGCCTGAGCCAGGCTCATCATCTCGCTCATGTAACCTCCCCAAGCAACTGCTGCACTTGCCGGCGATCACTGAAGGGCTGTTTCTCTGCTGCAATCTGCTGGTAGGTTTCGTGGCCCTTGCCGGCCACCAGCACTACATCGTTGGCCGCCGCGCCGGCGATGGCGAAGGCGATGGCATCCGCACGATTGCGGATCACCTTCACATCCGCCGTTGTGATACCCGCCGCGATATCGCTGATAATCTGATCCGGGTCTTCGTGGCGGGGGTTGTCATCCGTCAAGACCACCTGATCCGCCAGCCGGGTCGCGATCTCACCCATCAGAGGCCGCTTGCCCGCATCCCGCTCACCACCGCAGCCGAAAACAACCCAGAGCCGACCTTCGCAGTGGTCACGCAACGCCGACAGCACCTGGCTCAAGGCATCCGGTGTATGGGCGTAATCCACCACCACCATCGGCTGGCCGTCAACGCAGAAATGCTCCATCCGACCCGCCACGGTGCGCAGCTGCGAGAGCCTCTCCAGCGCCATTTCAAAAGGGATGCCCCGCACCAGCAGCACGGCCAGCACAGCCAGCAGATTGCTGGCATTGAAACGCCCCAGCATGGAGGAGACAAACTCTCCCTCACCCCAGGGGCTGACCACCCGCAGGTGCAAACCGTGACGATCACAGGCCAGCAGCTGGCCGTCAATAAACTGTACATTGGCCTTGTCGATAGGGACCGACGGGTTCATCCGGTAGACCAGCGGTGCCACCGTCGCAGGCAACTCTCCGATTAAACGCCGACCAAACTCATCGTCCCCATTGAGCACTGCGTAACGCAGCGCCGGGCTGCGAAACAGCCGGCTTTTTGCCTCGGCATAGGCCGCCATGTCAGCGTGGTAATCCAGGTGGTCCCGACTCAGATTGGTTAGCACGGCAATATCGAAATTGACGCCTGCCACTCGCCCCTGGTCCAGGCCATGAGAGGAGACTTCCATCGCTACAACAGCGGCACCGGCACCGGCACCGGCACCGGCATCGGCGAAACGGCGCATCAGCCCATGCAGGGAGACAGCATCCGGCGTGGTGTGCGAGGCCGGCCCCAACGCCCCCCAAAAGCCGTTACCCAGAGTGCCGATCACGGCGCAGGGCCGGCTTTCGTCGTGAAGTGCCTGAGCCAGAAAGTGGCTGCACGACGTTTTGCCGTTTGTGCCGGTAATGCCAACAACGCACATCGCCTGAGTCGGCTCGCCGTAGAAACGTTCGGCGATTATCCCCACCTTATGGGCCAGCCCTTCCACGGCAATACAGGGCACACTGCTTTGGGGCGGGCCATACTGTGACAGTGTCTCGTAGAGCACGACCGCAGCACCTGAGGCGATGGCGGCATCAATGTAGTCATGCCCCCGCACCTGCGTGCCGGACAGTGCCACAAACATCGAGCCCGCCTTCACCTGCCGGCTATCCAGCGCGAT
>JALTMR010000225.1 GCA_027001525.1 Gammaproteobacteria bacterium | reverse complement strand
CGCGTGCCGTTCACGGGAATCACGTTGTCGTCGGCATCGACACTGCCCTGGGGCAGCTTGAAACGGCAGGTGAGCCAGTCGGCAATGCTCTGGCGCAGCTCGGTGCTGCCCTTGGTCAGCGGGTATTTCGCCAGCGTGTGGAGGTGGCTGATGACCTCCTCAATCACAAAACCGGGGGCAGGGTGCTGAGGTTCGCCAATGGAGAGGGCGATGTGCGCCAGCTGCTCCGGCGGCGTGACTGCCGCCTTGAGTTTGGCCAGTTTTTCGAACGGATAGGGTTGAAGCTTGGCGAGATCTGGATTCATGGGCTGGTGAGTGGCTCGTGGGCGAATGCGCGAAGCGCGGGATTATATCACTCACTTCACCATTGTTCTCACCCGGTGGGGGGAATTTCAGCCTGTGGCGACAAAATAGAGCAGCACCAGATTCAGCAGCAGTGAGCTGATGGCGATAAAGCGCCAGAAACCGAGGGGGTTTTTCTCCAGCAGCGGTTGTGAGCTTTTGATGAGGGTCGGGTTGGGTTTGGAGAGATCAACCACGAATTCCGACATCAGGTCGTAGCGCTGCTTGGGGTTGATGTGGGTTGCCTTTTCCAGCGCGCCATCGATCCAGGGGGGGATCTCGCTGTTGTGCTGGCGGGCGGAGACGTATTTGGCTTTTTTCAGCTTGCGTTGCGACAGCGGCCCGCCGTAGGGCAGCGCCCCGGTGAGCATCTCGTAAACGATGACGCCCAGGGAGTAGATGTCGGACTGATGAGTGCCGGGGTAGCCTTCGAAATATTCGGGCGCGGCGTAGTCGTAGGTGCCCAGCAGTTCACCGCGCTGAATGGGGGAGCTGACCTCCTGAATGCCGGCAATCTTGGTGGAACCGAAGTCGATGATTTTCACCGTGCCCTGGTGGTCGATCATGATGTTGCCGGGTTTGAGATCCTGGTGAATCATCTCCTGGCGCCGGAAGGCGCGAATGCCGGCCACCAGTTGCTTGACCAGTGGTCTGACCACTTTGATATCGGCCTTGGGGTGGTCGCTGATCCACTGCTCCAGGGTCTGCCCCTCGATGTGCTCGGTGACGTAGTAGAGAAAGCGACGGCGGCGTTTCGGTTCGATCACCTTGAGTACGTGGAGATTGTTGATGCGCCGGCCGGCCCACTCTTCCTGCAGAAAGCCGTCGATGTACTGCGGGTCATCTTCAAAATTGACCGAAGGGGTTTTGATGATGACCTTCTCGTCGCTTTCTGTATCCAGCGCCAGATAGACCTGGGTGCGATTGCTGGCGTGCAGTTCACGCATGATTTTGTAGCCGTCGAGAATCTGCCCTGTCTCCAGCGGCGGCGGGAAGGGGAGTTCGGTGAGCTGTTTGTAGAACTCCTCCTCGTTTTGCAGCGGCAGGCTCTCGACACGCACGATCTGACAGGTCACGTTGTCGTGACTGCCGTTCTCCAGTGCCCGGGTGACGATGTTGCGGGTGGCACGATCGAGGTTGGAGTGGTTCGCCTGGTAGAGCTCAACCAGCGCCTGGTCGTTGACGTACTCGTGCACCCCGTCGGTGGTCAGGATAAAGACATCGCCCAGCTCGACGGGCACGCTGCGGTAGTCGATCTCCACCGTATGATCCGCCCCCATGGCGCGGCTCAGGAAGGCTTTTTCACTGCTGGCCCAGGTCTGGTGGTCACGGGTCAGGCACTTGAACTCCCCCTCTCGCAGGCGGTAGATGCGGGTGTCCCCGACATGGAACAGGTGCGCTGTCGCGGATTTGATGACAATGGCACTCAGGGTGGTCAGCATGCCCTGGCCGGAGCCGTAGCAGGTCTGGCCGCGGCCGTAGAGCCAGCGATTCAGTGCCCCCAGCACTTTTTGCCCCGAGGTCTTCACCGTCCACGCTTCCGAGGTGCTGAAGTAGTCACTCAGAAAGCCGGTGACGCAGGTCTCGGATGCTTCGCGCCCCGCCTCGGCGCTGCTGACGCCATCGGCAATCACAATGGCAATGCCCTTGCTGGTCAGTAGCGAGTCTTTGGGGATGTGGATGCCGCAGGCGTCTTCATTTGACTCCTTGATGCCCTTTTCGCTGTATTGGCCGGCACTGATTTCGAGTATTGATGTCATGGCTGAGGGCGTTGTATCCAATCCGGAAAAAGGGGTAGCGCGTTCACGATGCCCGCCGGGCATCACGACACGCTACGACATGGTGGTTCAGCGATTGGGGTGACCAAAGGGGGCGGTCTGCTCCCCTTTGGTCGCCTTCGGGGCGGCTACCCCGACGACCATTCGGTCGCCTATTTTACGTCGATCATCTGCACCGTGCCGTCGGGCATGACTTCCGTCATCTGCCCCTCCGGCTCATCCAGGAAGAAGAGAATCACGACAAAGATAATGGCGGCCACGATGCCGATGAAGAGAAAAAAGTCGTTGTAATCCACCAGTGAATTGACGGTGAGAAACATCACTGCGCCGACGTTGCCGAAGGCCCCCGCCATGCCGGCGATCTGCCCCGTCATGCGACGCTGGATCAGCGGCACCATGGCGTAGACGGCCCCCGAGCCGGCTTTGGAAAAGATGCCGGCAACGATGGTGATGCCCACCACGACCCAGACCGGCCAGCCCTTATCAACAAAACCAAGCACCAGAAAGCTGCCGGTGATGCCAGTGAAGACAATGCCCAGTGTGAGTTTGCGGCCGATCTTGTCGCTGATCCAGCCCCCGCCAGGGCGGGCGAACAGGTTGATGAAGGGGTAGATGCCCGCCAGCAGTGCGGCGGTCACTTTCGGAATGTCGAACCAGGAGACGTAAAACATCGCCAGCATGGAGACCACGGCCAGTTCGGTGCCGAAAGTCACGAGATAGGCCCAGTCCAGAATAGCCACCTGCTTGAACTTGTAGCGGTGCAGCGTGGGGACCGGCTTTTTGAGAATGTGACTGTTGACGTGCCAGATCTTCCAGACCTGCATGGCGTAGATGCCGGCCAGGATGAGGTAGACCAGGTAGGTGGTGGCCGTGTCGATCAGGTTCATCTGCGCTGGCGAGAGCTTCCAGGCCAGCACCGCCAGGGCGAGAAACAGTGGGATATTCATCAGAATGTAGAGAATGAGATCCCCGACGCTGGTGACCTCCATCGCCCCCATCTTTTTGGGTTTGAAGTAGGTGGAGCCCTTGGGGGTGTCGCTGACGATAAAGAAATAGATCAGGCCGTAGGTAATGGCGGCAACACTGGCGAAAGTCAGGGCGTAGCGCCAGCCGTCGGCGTCCCCCATGTTGGCCGCGATAAAGGGCAGCGTCAGCGCCGCACCCGCCGAACCGAAGTTACCCCAGCCGCCGTAGATGCCCTGGGCCAGACCCGTCTGCTTGGCCGGAAACCACTCACCGATCATACGAATGCCCACCACGAATCCGGCACCAATAAAGCCGGACAGAAAGCGCAGCAGGGCGAGCTGCTCGTAACTGTCGGCCCAGGCAAAGGCGATGCTGATGAGGCCGCCGAGGGTCAGGATGGCGGTGTACATGATGCGGGGGCCGAGCTTGTCCACCAGCATGCCGACGATGATGCGTGCCGGAATGGTCATGGCAACGTTTAAAATCAACAGCACCTTGGCCTGTTGGTTGGTCAGCCCCAGGGCATCCTGGATGAAGGGCATCATGGGGCCCAGCCCGAGCCAGACCACAAAGGTCATAAAGAAGGCGAACCAGGTGTAGTGCAGGATGCGGATGTTCGGTCTGCTGAGCGCGAATATATTGAGTTTGCTGTCCATCGTGGGTACTACCTTGTCATATATTAAAATTTTATAAATATGAAATAAGCATATTTCGTGCCACTTACTAAAAGCATATAAAAAACAGTTAGATAATATATTTTTACATGTTTCCTTCTGCTGCTTTGGTTCGATAAAGGTGCAGAAACCGGGCTGCGGCGGGGAAAGGCGCAAAAACATCGCACCAAGGTGAAGCGGGGATGGTATGGCGGGGGATGTTTGTTATCGATATAAAACCATTTTTTGTCTGTGAGTTCTTTTGGGGCTCTGTGCACAAGGTTGGTGCAAGGGTGGGCTGTGGGGTGGCTGGATCTTTGGTCTGATTTGTTGTGGATGATTTGGATTAATTCCAGATTAAACAGCGGCTTATCTGTTTTTTTTATAGGGAGAATTGCGTGGCATATAGTTTGCTTTATACTGCCGCATCAGAATGCATTGCACACTTTTGGAGTTGAGTATGAAAGAGAAACTGGTACTGGTCGGAAATGGCATGGCTGGCGTTCGGACGCTGGAAGAGCTGCTGAAGATTGCCCCGGACATGTACGACATTACCGTTTTCGGTTCAGAGCCTTACGGTAACTACAACCGTATTCTGCTGTCGCCGGTGCTGGCGGGTGAAAAGACCATCGACGACATCATGCTCAACACCCTTGAGTGGTACGAAGAGAACAATATTACGCTCCATACCAACAAGACGGTGGTTGATATCGACCGCAAGGCGTGCAAGGTCATTGCGGACGATGGCAGCGAAGAGTCCTACGACCGTCTGCTCCTCGCCACAGGCTCCAACCCCTTTATTATCCCCGTGCCTGGCCATGAGCTGCCGGGGGTCATCGGCTTTCGTGATATCCACGATGTGGACGTCATGCTCGACACCGCCAAGGCGCACAAGCACGCCGTGGTTATCGGAGGGGGGCTGCTGGGGCTGGAGGCGGCCAATGGCCTCAAGATTCAGGGCATGGATGTCACGGTAGTGCACATCATGGACACCCTGATGGAGCGCCAGATGGACAGCGTGTCGGGCGACATGCTCAAGGCGGCGCTGGAGGAGAAGGGGCTGAAATTCCGCATGGGGGCCCAGACGGAAGCGATCACCGGGGATGAGCGCGTTACCGGTGTGCGCTTCAAGGACGGCAGCGAAATTCCGGCGGACATCGTTGTGATGGCGGCGGGCATTCGCCCCAATATTGAGCTGGCCGAGAAGGTGGGGATCCACTGCGAGCGCGGCATCGTTGTCAATGACACCTTGCAGACGTTCGACCCGAAAGTTTATGCCGTCGGCGAGTGCGTGCAGCATCGGGGCGAAACCTATGGTCTGGTGGCCCCTCTGTTTGAACAGGCCAAAGTCTGTGCTAACCATTTGGCAAAACATGGCATCGGCAAGTACGAAGGTTCCGTCACATCCACCAAGTTAAAGGTGACCGGTATCGACCTCTTTTCGGCCGGTGACTTTATCGGCGATGAGACCACCGAAGAGGTGGTGATGAAAGACGCCGCCAAGGGGATCTATAAGAAGATCGTCCTCAAAGAGAACAAAATCGTCGGTGCCGTGATGTACGGCGACACCGTAGACGGCGCGTGGTACTTCCAGCTGCTGCGCGATGAGACCGACGTCAGCGATTTCCGCGACTCACTGATGTTTGGTCAGGCTCATCTGGGTGACTCCGGCCACGGGGGTGAAAACGCCGCCTCGGCCATGAGCGACGACATGGAGGTGTGCGGTTGTAACGG
>JALTMR010000224.1 GCA_027001525.1 Gammaproteobacteria bacterium | reverse complement strand
AGGTAGCGATGATTGGCCGCCCCAACGTCGGCAAATCCACCCTGATCAACCGGCTTCTGGGTGAGGAGCGTGTCGTTGCCTTTGATCAGCCGGGAACAACGCGGGACTCCATCTTTATCCCTTTTGAACATGACGACCGCAATTATACCCTGATCGATACGGCCGGGGTGCGGCGCCGCAAAAACGTCAAAGAGGTCGTCGAGAAGTTCAGCATTATCAAAACCCTGCAAGCGATCGAGGCGGCCAATGTGGTGATGTTGATCATCGATGCCCACGAAGGTCTCTCTGATCAGGATGCCACACTGGCCGGCTTTGCCCTGAACAGTGGTCGTGCCATGGTCATCGCGGTGAACAAGTGGGATGGCCTGAGCAAGGAGCAGAAGGAGCACATCCGGAAGGATCTCGACCGCCGTCTGCCCTATCTCGACTTCGCCGAGATGCACTTTATTTCGGCATTACACGGCACCGGTGTCGGCCACTTGATGAAATCGGTCAATATCGCTTACGACTCGGCCATGAAACAGATCCCCACGCCGGAGTTGACCCGGGCACTGGAGAGCGCCGTAGTTCAGCATCAGCCGCCCATGGTGCATGGCCGCCGCATCAAACTGCGCTACGCTCACCAGGGGGGGAAAAACCCGCCGCTGATCGTTATTCACGGCAATCAGACAAAGTCCGTCCCCAACGCCTACGAGCGCTATTTAATGAGCTTCTTTCGCAAGGTGTTCAAGCTCAAAGGCACGCCCTTGAGAGTCGAATTCCGGGGTGGTGAAAACCCCTATGCCAACCAAAGGAAAAAACGGGTCGAGCGCCATGTGGAAAAAACACAGCGCCTGAAAAAACGGAATAAGCAGAACAATCAGAAAAAATAGGGGTTGAAGGATACGAGGCGGGGTGATGGCTAATCCCGGCTCGGCGCGCCGTTATCAGATGTTTTCCGAGACCTGCGTCACGTCAATATAAACCACCAGCATCTGCCCGGGTTGAATGTATTTTCCTCTGGCCTTGGGGTTCCACTGTTTCAGTTTCACCACCGGTACGTTGAAGCGTTGCGAGATACGGGCAAGGGAGTCGCCCTGGCGTACCCGGTAGTTGATTTTTCGGGTGGCAGCTTTGAGGCCGGGATTGGTGTTGGTGGGTAGTTGTGCGGTGCTGGCCTTGTTTGAGTTGGTCCAGATCACCAGCGTCTGGCCGGGGCGCAGGGTGTCGCGCGGGGCCATGTTGTTCCACGAGGCCAGGGCGCGGATGGAGACCTGGTAGGCGCGTGAGATATCCCACAGGGTGTCGCCGGAGCGCACGGCGTAGTTGGTGCGTTTGGCTCCTCTGGGGATGTTTTGTTTCGCCTGCAGGCGTTGCTCCTGGCTCAGGGCATAGCTCGATTCGGCGCGACTGGCGACGGGGATGAGCAGGTGCTTGCCGGCGCGAATGATGTGGCCGTGAAGATCGTTGATGCGTTGCAGCACGCTGACGGTGGTTTTGTATCGCCTGGCAATGTGGCCCAGGGTTTCGCCCTGGCCAATTTTATGGCGAACCCATTTGACGCGGTTTTCCTTCGGCATTTGCGCCAGTTTTTCACGAAACAGTTCGGCTTTGTCGAGAGGCATCAGCAGCTGGTGTGGCCCCTCGGGTGGGGTGGCCCAGCGGTTGAATCCGGGGTTGAGGGTGTAGAGTTGTTCCAGGCTGATGCCAGCCATTTCAGCAGCCAGTGCCAAGTCGATTTGTGAGCCGGTGTCCACGGTGGTCAGGTAGGGTTCATTGGCAATATCGAGCAGGGTGACGTGGTAGGCCTCCGGGGTCGCGACAATGTTGGAGATGGCCAGCAGTTTGGGCACGTAGCCGCGAGTCTCCCGGGGAAGTTTCAGATGCCAGAAGTCTGTTTTCTTCCCTTTTTTCAGGTTGTTTCGCACGGCGCGGCGTACGGTGCCTTCGCCCGAGTTGTAGGCCGCCAGGGCCAGCAGCCAGTCGCCATCGAACATCTTGTGCAACCGTTCAAGGTAATTGAGGGCGGCGTGGGTGGAGGCTTTAATGTCGCGGCGGCCGTCATACCACCAGTTGATGGCCAGGCCGTAGTTGCGGCCGGTGCCGGGAATAAACTGCCAGATACCCGAGGCGCGGCCGTGGGAATAGGCGAAGGGCTGAAAAGCGCTCTCTACTACGGGCAGGAGGACGATCTCCATCGGCATGCCGCGTTTCTCCACCTCTTCAACGATGTGGTGGAGGTAGGGGCGGGCCCGGGTGAAGGTGCGGTCGAGGTATTTCTGATGCTTGGCGTACCATTGGGTGTGGCTGCGCACCTGGGCATGATCACCGTCAACGAGGGCGAAGCCATTGCGGATGCGATCCCAGATGTTGGCGGGCGGTGCGAGGGCTTCGGCGACGACACTGATCTGCTCTTCTTGTATTTCTTCGTCATTGACCGCGTTGGTTTCCTCTGCGGCCACCGCAACGTCGCTACTCTGGTCAGCCACGGTGGCAGCGGGTTCGGGATGGCTGGGGGTCAGCTCGGGGCGTTCATCGATTTGGTGAACGATGATATCGCGAGCTTCAAACACAGAGTCGAAATGCTCGATAGCCGGTGTTTCCGGTGCCGCCGGGTCCGCCAGTGTGGCTATCAGGGTGTCGGGAAAGGGTTGCCAGTGAGCTTCGTCCTTTGGTGTCTGTTGCTTGAGGCTGGCGCAGCCGCTCAATATCAGGATCAACAGGGGGGTGGCGACAAACCAGGTGCGCGCGACGGTTGTATTCTTCGTATTCATGAAATTTATTGCGTGGAAACCTGCTTCAACGGTGGGTCAGTATACCCTGCCGGCCCAGCCGTTTTAAGCGACATTATTTTTCCATAGTCGCAGTGCGCGAAATACCTCGAACTCACTTTGGAGTGGCTGCCGGGTATGTTTCTCAACGGCTTCAATTACCTGGGGCGTGTGGCAACGCAGGAAGGGGTTGGTTTGCAGCTCCACAGCCAACGTGGAGGGGAGGCTGGGCAGGCCGCGTTTTCGGATTGCTTGTGTCTCGCTCATGCGCTGCCGGGTGGCCAGATTGTCTGGCTCTACCTGCAGGGCGAAATTCAGATTGGCGATGGTGTACTCATGCGCGCAGTAGTTCAATGTGGCTGGCGGCAGCGCCTTGAGGCGGGTCAGGGAGTGAAAGAGTTGCTCCATGGTGCCGTCGTGCAGCCGGCCGCAGCCCGCGCCAAAAAGGGTATCGCCGGAAAACAGCCAGCCGTTGCCATAAAAGGCGATGTGGCCGCTGGTGTGGCCGGGTACTTCCATAACCTGTAGGCTAACCTCCCCCAGCTGGATGAGCTGGCCTTCGGAAAGGGGGTCGGTGCGGTGGGGGATGGGTTCGTTTGCCGGGCCGTAGACGGGCGCTTTGTAGTGCTGCGACAGTGCCTGGGTGCCGCCGACGTGATCCCAGCATTTGTGGGTAATGAGAATCGCGTCGAGTTCAAGCCCCAGTTGATTCAGGCGGTGCACCACCGGGGCCGATTCGCCTGGATCGATGACAGCTGCGCGGCGTTCATCAAGCTGGATCAACCAGATATAATTGTCTTCAAGTGCCTGGATGGAATGAATTTTTAACATCCCGGTATGCTGACAAGCTTGCGGGGCGAGGTCAATAAACGAGTGGATTGTTTGAGTCTTGAGGGGGGCAGATGATCGCAGGTTTGAAGCGCGCGGAAATTAACGAGATCAGGCGCCGCTTGCGGGGGTGGTATAACCGCCCCACCGGGCAGCTGCTGCTGGAGATGGAGCGTGAGCAACTGGATGATGCGCTGGCCACCCTGTTCGGCTACCACATCGTTCAGGTCGGCAGTTTGCTGGGGGATGGCCTGATGGGCGGCAGCCGTATCTCCCATCGCGTGCTGCTGGATCCGGATCGTGACGGCGAGACACACCATCCCGCGATTCGTGCCTATCCCGACGCGCTGCCGGTGGCCTCGGATTGCGTTGACGTGGTGTTGCTGCCCCACACGCTGGAGTTCGAGCGCGATCCTCACCAGATATTGCGTGAAGCCGATCGGGTACTGATCCCCGAGGGCCATGTTGTGGTATTGGGGTTTAATCCCTGGAGTTTGTGGGGGCTGCGGCGACTGTTGCGCCAGCGCAAACAGCACACGCCCCCTTGGGCGGGTGATTTTCTGAGCGTGACGCGGGTTAAGGACTGGATGGCGCTGCTGGGGTTTGAGGTGGTGCTGGTGAAACGCTATTTTTATCGCCCGCCGCTCAAACGCCGGGGAGTGATGGCACGATTGCAGTTTCTGGAGAAGTTGGGCGCACGCCTGTGGCCGGGCTTGTCTGGTGCTTACATGCTGGTGGCGAGAAAAAAGGTGGCGACGTTAACGCCGATCAAACAGCGCTGGCGGCCCAGACGCAAGCTCGTGGGTGATCTTGCCGGGCCGACGACACGGAGTAGACATAAAGCATGTCAGAAAGAGTAGAGATTTTTACTGATGGCGCCTGCCGCGGTAACCCGGGCCCCGGTGGATGGGGGGCGGTGATGCGCTACAAGGGAAAGACGCGGGAGCTGTACGGTGGGGAGGCCGAAACCACCAACAACAGGATGGAGCTGATGGCTGCCATCGTTGCGCTGGAGACGTTGCAACGGGCCTGCAAAGTGAGTGTGACCACAGACTCCAAGTACGTCATGCAGGGCATCACCCAGTGGATTGAGGGCTGGAAAAAGAGGGGCTGGAAGAATTCAGCCAAAAAGCCGGTCAAGAACGTCGATTTGTGGCAGCGGCTCGACGAGGCCGCCAGCCGTCACGATGTGCGCTGGCATTGGGTTAAAGGCCACTCCGGCCACGCAGAAAACGAGCAGGCGGACGCCCTGGCCAACAAGGGCATCGATGAGATGCAGCTCAATAAATAATGGAAAGGTGCGGGGCTGATGCCGTCAGTCCGCTTTTATCTACGAATGTAAGGGCACCGCTGTTGATCCTGGTGGTGGCTGATTGAGACCCCGGATTTGCCTCGCGAAAGGGGGGTATTTGGAACTCAGGATGCGCAGCCATGAGTTGACGGAGAGGCCCGCAAGTGAGAGGTGAATTGGCCATGCGTCAGATTATTCTTGATACAGAAACCACTGGCCTGGAGCCGCGCGAAGGTCATCGCATCATCGAAATTGGTTGTGTCGAGCTGGTGGACCGCAAGCTTACCGGGAACCACTACCATCAGTACATCCATCCTGATCGTGTGGTGGAGAGCGAGGCCATTGAGATTCACGGTATCACCAATGAGTTCCTGGCTGATAAGCCCTTTTTTGCCGCGATTGCCCGGGAGTTTATCGATTTCATCAGGGGCGCTGAGCTGGTCATCCACAATGCGGCGTTTGATGTCGGTTTCATCAACAGCGAGCTAAGCAGGCTGGGCCCCGAATGGGGGCAGGTGGATGACTACTGCACGGTGCTCGATACGCTGGCGCTTGCGCGCAAAATGCACCCTGGCTCGCGCGCCACCCTGGATGCGCTGGCCAAGCGCTACGA
>JALTMR010000223.1 GCA_027001525.1 Gammaproteobacteria bacterium | reverse complement strand
GGCCCGGGATGGACTTGAGGCGGTGACACTGTGCCAGCAGCGCACATTTGACCTCGTTTTGATGGACATCCAGATGCCGGGCATGAACGGCTACGATGCCACCCGCGCCATCCGCGAACGCGAGCACGACAACGGCCGGCGCCTGCCCATCATCGCCATGACCGCGAGCGTCCTGCCGGAAGACCAGCAGCAGTGCATGGAGGCCGGCATGTGTGACTTCATCAGCAAGCCGGTGGACTTTGACGAGCTGTTCCGCCTCATGGCCAAACATCTGCCCGAAGCGTTCACTGAAATCAGCCATCCCTACCCCGCCCCGGCATCGAGCCAGACGGATGACACAGACACCCCCGCCGTGCTGGATCTGGACGACGCCATCGACACCTGGCTCGATGAATCCGTCTATCGCCAGGCTCTGGCGCAATTTATCGAAGCCAATGAGCAGACGCCTCAGCAGCTGGCCCACAGCCTGAACGCCGGGGACGTCACGCAGGCCAGGGCCATTGTTCACCGCCTCAAGGGGACCACCGGCACGCTGGCCATGACCACCCTGGCAGAATCGGCAACGCAGCTGGACGAGTTATTAAAGAACGGGGAGACAGAGGCCGCAAAAGCAGTATTGCCCGACTTCCTAAAGCACTGGCAAACCATGGCCGGGGCCGTAGAAACATACCTGAAGCCTCCCGATGAGCAGCTGAGACGAGAGTAGCGCATACAGAGAAATGGACGCCGCACCCAGCCCAAAAAGCTTTACGACCGTAGGTGGCATGATCACAGCCAACAAGCAGCTGATACTGCTGGTGATCCCCATGGCGGTGACGGTCATTCTGGCGGCCCTGTTCAGTTTTTTTACGCTCTACCAGAATGAGCTGAATCAACAGGAGCAGACACTGATCAACGCCATTGCCCTGCGCAAAAACGTGCTGGAGAAAACAGAGCAGAGCGGCACCCCCTTCGACAGCTACCTCACCAGCCACCGCCTCACAACGCATCTGTTCAACAGCCGCGAAGACATTCTGGCCCGCCCACAACAACAGCAGTTCGGCGTACTCATCCACCTGCGAGGCAACACCTTGTCAGCAGTGCCCGATGCCACCACGGGAGAGACATATCTGTTCACCGTGCCGGGCCAGGATGCGGCCTTTGCCGAGGCCGGCAAAGGGCAGCGCGGCAGCGGTATTTTTACCGACTATCGGGGCCAACGCGCCCTCACGGCCTACACCCCGGTGGAGATCAACCATCAGCCCTATGTGTTGGTGGCCAAGATCGACCTGGACGAGATCAGAAGGCCCTACCTGATGTCACTGCTGCTCATCTTTGGTGTCACCGCCCTGGTGGCCATTATTGCCGTTCCCACCTTTGGCCGCCTGATCAACCCGGTATTGCTGCGGTTGCAGAAAACGGTCAAGAAACAGAGAGAGAACGAGCAGGAGCTGAGGAAACGCTCCAGCATCATCGAGGAGAGCCCCGCCTCCATTATCATCACCGACCTTGAATTCCGTATCGAATACGTCAACCCCGCCTTTGTGATCAACAGCGGCTACAGCGCCCGGGAGATCATCGGCCAGAATGTGCGCATCCTCCAAAGTGGCTATACCCCCCAGGAGGTCTACCAGGCGATGTTCGACACCATCGAAGCCGGCCACTCCTGGCGGGGTGAACTGCTCAATCGCAAGAAAAATGGCGAACTGTTCTGGGAGAGCACCACCATTTCGCCCATTCGCGGCCACGACGGCGTTATCTCCCACTATGCCGCCATCAAGGAGGATATTACCGACCGCAAACAGGCCGAGGAGGAGCTGCGCCGCCACCGCGACAATCTGCAGGAGCTGGTGGCTGAACAGACCGCCCACATCATCGCCGCCAAGGAGGAGGCCGAAGCGGCGAATCAGGCCAAATCCGCCTTTTTGGCCAACACCAGCCACGAGATTCGCACACCGATGAACGCCATCATCGGCATGAGTGAACTGCTGCTGGAGACCCGCCTGGACGCCGACCAGCGCGGCTACCTCACCACAGTGGCCAAATCCGCACGGTCGCTGCTGGAGCTGCTCAACCAGGTGCTTGATCTGTCCAAGCTCGAAGGGGGCAAGATGACATTGGAGCAGATCCCCTTCGATCTGCGCGATACGCTGGAAGAGGCACTGGTGACGTTCTATGCCAGCGCCAGGACAAAGAACATCCAGCTCAAGCTCGACATCAGCCCCGACATCAAGCTATGCCGGATTGGCGACCCCACCCGCTTGCGGCAGATCATGATCAACCTGGTGGGCAATGCGCTGAAGTTCACGCCACAGGGTCACGTTAGCGTGACAGTCACGCAGCATACGGTCGAGGGTCAGCTCCACTTCCGTGTGGAAGACACCGGCATCGGCATTGCCGCAGACCGCCTCGATTTGATCTTTGAAAGCTTTACCCAGGCCGACCAATCCACCGCCCGCAAACATGGAGGAACGGGGTTGGGCACCACCATATCAAAACAGTTTGTCGAGCTGATGCACGGCAAAATATGGGTGGAGAGCGAGGTGGATGTGGGCAGCACATTTCACTTCACCATTGAGGCCCCCGAAGCGCCGGAGGACAGGCAGTGCCGGATGCTCAAAGAGAGTCAGCACTCCGGCTGGCGCGCCCTCAGACCGCTCCACATCCTCCTGGTGGATGATGTGGAGGAGAACATCGAGCTGGCCACCGTGCGCCTCGAGCAGCGCCACCACCACGTCACCACGGCCCGCAACGGCCACGAGGCGCTGCACGCCTATCTGCTCGGCCAGTTCGATCTCATTTTAATGGACATCCAGATGCCGGAGATGGACGGCTACGAAGCCAGCACCGAGATCAGAGAACGAGAAAAGGAGAGCGGCAGCGACCAACACACTCCCATCATCGCCCTGACGGCCAGCGTGCTGAAACCGAATCGGGACAGATGCATTGCCGCAGGGATGGACGATGTGGTCAGCAAGCCCATCGACTTTGATGAACTCTACCGCGTCATGGCCCAGCTGCTTCCCGATGCCTTTGAAGAGGTCACCGAAACGAAGGCGGTCGCGCCGCCGCTGTCCATCGAAATAGCCCGCGGCCTGGTCACCCTCGACGTCAACGCCGCCATCGACATATGGAATGACGAGACGGCCTACAGAACAGCGCTCCAGCATTTTGTTCGCAGCCATCAGCAGGCGCTTGCCGAGTTTCAACAGTGCGTTGACGACCACAACATCGATCAGGCCAAACAGATTGCCCACCGGATCAAAGGCGTTAGCGCCAACCTGGCCCTGAAAACGCTGACAGAGATCACCAAAAAACTGGACAACTTACTAAAGAAAGATGACATCACGGCAACCCGGACGCTGCTCCCGCTTTTCACCACTGAATGGGAGAATACACTCGCGGCCATCCACCGCTACCTGGACGAGCAGCAGACGAAAGAGAAGCGGGAGTGCGCCGACATGTCAGAGACCAAAACGGCGGAGACTGCCGAGCAACTTGACCAGCTGCTGGCAGCGCTCGACAAGGGGGACGCCGATGAGATTGAAGCGCTATTGGCGCAGATCAAATTGCACATCTGCCCTGAAAAACTCGCCACCCTCGAACACGCGATCTATGAATTTGACTTCGATCACGCCGCCGAGGAAGTTCGTGCATTAGCCGGGCACATGGGTCTGGTGCTCAAAGGACGCAACTGATGAAGAAAAAACATATCCTGATCGTCGACGACGAACCCAACAACCTTCAAGTGTTGCGCCAGATCCTCAGAGACGACTACCGGCTCACCTTTGCCCGCAGTGGCGCAGAAGCGCTAAGCCGGGCGGAGAAACATTGCCCGGATCTGATTCTGCTCGACATCATGATGCCGGAAATGGACGGCTACGAAGTCTGTCGGCGTCTAAAGCGCAATATCAATATGCGGCACATGCCCGTTATTTTCATCAGCGCCATGAACGAGGTGGAGGACGAAGCGCTGGGGTTTGAGGTGGGAGCGGTAGACTACCTGACCAAGCCGGTCAGCCGAGCCATTGTGAAAGCCCGCGTTAAAACGCACCTCTCTCTGGTGCGGATGGATGAGTTAAAACAGACGCAACTGGAACTGATCGAACGCCTCGGCTGTGCAGCTGAATACAAAGACAACGAGACCGGCCTGCACGTCATTCGCATGGGCCACTACGCCCGCGTCATCGGCCGGGGCTACGGTATGGACGAAGAGGAGGTGGAGCTTCTCTTTCACGCCGCCCCCATGCACGACATCGGCAAAATCGGCATTCCCGACCACATACTGAATAAACCGGGAAAATTGACCCCGGAGGAGTGGGAGGTGATGCACAAGCACCCGGAATTTGGTGCCGACATTATTGGCGATCATCGCTGCCGCCTGCTGGAGATGGCCAAAACCATCGCCCTGACCCATCACGAAAAGTGGAATGGCAAGGGCTATCCGAATCAACTGGCCGGTGAAGAGATCCCCCTGGTGGGGCGCATCGTCGCCATCTCCGATGTTTTCGACGCCCTCACCTCTCGCCGCCCCTATAAAGAACCGTGGCCCATCGATAAAACCATGAGGGTGATCGAGGAAGAGAGTGGCCACCACTTTGATCCGGGGGTGGTGGCCGTGTTTCAAGCCGTACTGCCCGATATATTGGATATCAAAGAGCAGTGGGCAGAAAAGTAGTCCCGCACACCACTAGTGCTCCATGCGGGAAGTTATGTTACTTAAGGAGCACAGTGAGAAGGTGCAGATCAAGGCGGCAAAACGCTGGAATGGTGGTTCCATTTCGAGTTTTGCCAACACAGAGCTGTACCTTCTCACGAGGCGAACAGTTACATAATTTTCCGCATGGACCACTAGCCCAAATGACTTACACCGTGCCGCCCCACACCACCAAACTCCTCTACCATCTTGGCAATGAGGGGTTTGAGTACCTGAAACTTAATCGGCTTGATGAGGGAGACGATATTTCTGCCGACGATACGCTCGGTGGTGAAGAGCAGTTTCAGCTGATCTTCCTTGAGCCTGGGCAAGGCGGTACGGCCCTCTTCGGTATCAATATCCACCACCACAAGATGCCCCAGGATGTTGTCGGCGCCGGCGTAGCGACAGCGCAGGTTACGCTCCTGGGCAAACTCGATGGCCAGCACCAGGGCCCGCTGGTCTCGTTTGGAGAGACCCACTGAGGAGATCACAAACGGTACATCATTCACTATGGCACCCATATCACCCCCATCTGCTCAGTTAACATTCATTCACCTTAGCGACCCCGCCCCGCCACTCTTGAGGCAAAGGGCTCAAGCAGCCCCGAGTGGAAGCGCTGTTTTTGTGCCACTAATCTGAGTAAGATCATCGACCCACACCCAAACAAAACCACGGCGCAGTACTTCAGGTGACTCACTTCCCCCAAGGCCAACTCATTCATCTCCGTCGCTCGGAATTTCAGACTCTGGCGGTCTATCAGGCAGAGCAGCTGCGCCTGCTGCGCGTCGATGACCAGGCGATTCAAAG
>JALTMR010000222.1 GCA_027001525.1 Gammaproteobacteria bacterium | reverse complement strand
TGCAGCAGCTCAATAACCTCCTGACGAATAACCTGAGTGTCATCCTGAGGGGAAAAAGTGGCGTCAGACGCACTCTCCCCCGCGACCGGCGCTTCCAATACAGACTCGGGCTCAACGTCAAGCTCAGGACGGTTGTCAGATGCGGGTACCGGCGCGCCGTCCGGCACCAGCATCTCCAGAAACATCTCAACGTCTTCATCCGCCAGCGGAGAGCCCCAGCCTGGGTCCTTAAAGTGTTGCAGCAGTGCATTGGCACTCTCTTCACTCTGGCCGTCGAGGAGATACGCCATAATCAGCTCACAGGCCTGACGCTGCAGAGCCAGACGAGCCGAGTCGAGCTGATCCTCTTCCGTTGCCTCTTCCACATCGGCCTGCAGGAGATAGAAGAGGTCTTGAAGACCGACGGAACCGCTCGATTCAACCTCAGCCACTGCACTGTTCAAATGAACGAGATAGTTGCTGGCGTCAGAATTATTTTCAGTGCCGGTCTCACCGCCAACGGTGCCGATCAGATCATTGAGAACGGTGAGGGTCTGCTGCACACTGTCGTACAGCACACGCAGTTCATCGGCTACTGGGCGAGTCATTCAAAGACCTTCTCTATTTAGGCGGCTTTTTTCATTACAGGAAGTTTGAATACGCGCACGGTCATCAACAATTGGCGGGCATATTTTACGAGGCTCTCCGTCATCGTGCCCTGTTCGCGCAGCTGCTCAGCAGTCTGGCGGGATGACTGAAGCACCTGATCTGTACGCTTACGCAGCTGTTTATTCACTTCGATTTGATTTTGGGCATTCGTAGCAATCTGCTGGATGAAAGCCACCAGCTCTTCTGTGGTGCGTTTGGTTTCATTCATCCGCACACCGGCCTGCTCTGCCAGACGAGTCCCCTCCATCACCTGATTGACCAGGCGATTCATTGTGCCGACGGTATCTGCCGTTTCCAACTGAATATTTTTCACCAGGGTGGATATCTGGCCGGTGGCATCCTGGGCATTCTCTGCCAGGCGCTGAACTTCGTCCGCCACGACGGCAAAACCACGCCCGCCATCACCCGAAGAGGAGGCGTGCATGCTGGCGTTCAGGGCCAGAATATGTGTGCGCTCGGCGATATTACTAATGAGATCAACGGTGCCGCCAATCTCTTGTGAACGTTCGCCCAGGCGTTTGATGCGTTTCTCTGCCTCACGAATCACCTCCCGGATCGACTGGATACCGTGTACCGTCTCATTTACCGTACGAAGCGCGTTATCCGTCGTCTTTTTGGCTCGATCTGTCGCCTCGTTGGCAGACTGCGCCAGACGGGTAATCTTGTTCATGGCATCGAAGGCATCGGCCAGCTCTTCAATCATCTTCTGAACTTCTACAAACTCGACCTGAGCCTTTCGTATCACATCGTCCGACTGGCCCTTCACTTTTTCGGAGGAGCTGCTGACGTATTCGGAGATCGCCGTCACCCGGTAGAGCACTCGCGCGGTTTCTGCCGTCAACAGATTCAGGGCGTCAGCCACCGGGCCGGTGACGTCCTCAGTCACGGGCACCTTTACAGTCAGATCCCGCTGACTCAGCAAAGAGACCGCTTCAAGCAGAGCGATGACCGATTCATTCAAACGCTCCTTCTCCTCCTCGACTTTCATCAGGTGCGCAACACGCTCATCGAGGAGTTTATCCAGGGCCTGACTAAGCAGTCCGATCTCGTCTTTGGCGACGATTCCCGAGCGTGCCTCATAGTCCCCCTGCGCCACACTGTTTACCGTCTTTTCGATTTTGTTGATCATGTTAACGTAGGTGCGGGTATAGATCAGGATCAGCAGCGAAATAACCGATGCCGTCACCACCAGCATCAAGACGTACTGGTGACGGCTTTCTGCACGCACGATGTTGATGGATGCCCAGTTATCCGCCTGACGTTTGCGTTTGACGGTCACCAGTGTGTCGATCAGCGGATCAAGCTTGGCAACGGTCTCGGAGACCTTGGCGAAGGCCGCATTCTTTTCATCGATAAAACCGTAAAGTCCCATAAAGACCTTATGGTATTGCATTAACTTCTCGCTGATTTGTCGCTGTGTCTGTTCGGAGATACCCGCATTTTTCAACGTATTCAACAGGGCATCTTTCTCTTTTTCAAACAGCTCCACATACTTTGGATCGGCGCTCTCAATGTAGCTGTCGGCGTACTTTTCGATCAACAAAACAGACTTGTCCAGGCGGGCACTGCCGATCTTGCCAACCGCTTTTTTCAACTCCCGGGCAGAGGCATTCATGTCACCCAGCAGACCGCTGTTGTCATCCAAACCCACAGCAACCTGGGACTCGGCCGCCGCATAAAAGTCGGAACGATAGGCCTCCAGCACGCTGATCACCTGCCCCAGCACAATGGCCTCATCTGTCACCATCGATTCGCGCAACGAGCGCGCCGTATCAATCACCTCAGCCATGGACTGTTCATATTTTTCCAGATAGCTCATGTCTTTCTCTATCTGAAAGTCTTTTTCGTAACGCCGCGAATTCAGCACACCAATGTAAATACTATCCACCAGCTCACCAAACCCGCTGGCCTGCAGTGCATCCAACGCAGCAACTTCTTCCGCCTTTTGTGCGTTATAGAAAGAGACGCCTACCATCATGAAGCCGGCCAATACAATCACAAGCATCAGTAGCAGCTTGTGCGCCAGTCGCATATTCAGGAACATTTTCATCTATCCATCACCCCACAAAGCGATACACGCTACATTGACATTATTATGATGTGACCAAAGCCTTTAGTGACATAAAGAACGCTCTATGCCTGAAATCAATCCAGGTCTCCCCACCCGCCTGATAGACCTTTTCAACATGCCCCTTAAGTGGTTCTGGCAGATTATCCACTGCCGCTATCTCCACGCCCCCGCGTACTGCTTTGGGGTACTCCGGAACACGGATGGCGGCGGCATGCTCGCGCTGATCGATAATCAGGAGCGCATTTTTCTTTCCCGCTGAGGAATCCAGGCCAAACAAAAGAGACAGATCATAGACCGGCACCATATCGCCGTGGTCATTGATAATTCCCTGCAACCAGGGCTGGGTATTGGGAAGCGGGTAGACCTCCTTTTTGACCACAACCTCGCTAAAAACAGCATCAGGCACCAGAAGCCCAAACTCGCCAAAGCGAACCCCGTAGCGTACGTGCTCCTGCTCGGGGGCTGAATCTGGCATGTCAAAAACAGCCTGTTCTTCCTGGCCGCGGTTCTGTTGTTGATCACTACTCATTTGGCTTGCCACCGCCCCCGGTCATCCGCTGAACCACCGCCATCACAGGTATGACTTAAGCTGATCGATAATATCGTTCTCGGAGTATGGCTTCACCACAAACCCCTTTCCACCCTGCATCCGAGCCCAGACCTGATCGGCTTTTTGATCCTTGGTAGTCACAAATACAACGGGGATATGCTTGGTTTCATCGCGTTTATTCAACTCCCGGCACGCTTCGTAGCCGTCCATCTCGGGCATAATGATGTCCATGAACACGAGATCGGGCAGTCCGGTTATCGCTTTTTCGACCGACTCACTGCCGGAGCAAGCCGTAAGTACCTCATATCCGGCATCCTTTACAATCTGGGCCAGATTACTCAATTGCACGGGAGAGTCATCCACCACGAGCACTTTCTTTATTGCCATGCAAAAAATCTCCTAACGCAAAGCAGGTGTTCCTACCACAAAAACGGCCCGATGATTCCGCACCACGCAGCGCGAGGCATCAACGGGCCACACTATCGAGCCATTTAACCACACGACGGATCACTTCCTGAAACTCGGCATGAGCGATGGGTTTTGTTAAATAGGTGTTACAGCCGGCGATAATGCCTTTGACTTCGTCCAGAGGGGATGTCTTGCCTGACAGCATGACGATGGGCGTTTTTTTGTACTTCGGGATTTTACGAATGGCCTTGCATACCTCGTAACCATCGATGCCGGGCATGACGATGTCGAGAAAAATCAGCTGATATTCCACCTGGTCTACGGCCGCCAGCGCCTGTTCACCATCTTCGGCAAAGTCGATGGCCAAAGGCACCGGCAAATCGGACAACTCCAGCCTCAAGGCCTCGCGCATCGCGGCGCTGTCATCCACCACCAGAGCCCGGTAGCGGCATTCAGCCTCCTCACCTGTCGAGTCGGCGTCAGTTGCGCCGGCCTGTGCCACCGGGGTGGCCTCCTCGATGCGCACCTGATCAAGCACCCGCAATACCCGGCTGGTAATCAGCGGAGGGGCAATGTGATAGCCCACCCCCTCCGGCGCACGGCGCGCCACCGTCACCACCGGAACCGAGCGCTCTTCAGCGGCCAAAGCGGCAGCTTCCAGCGAGGCAGCATCCTCACCATTGACGAGGACAATATCCGCCGGATCCCCGAGCTGATAGACACGGTCACGGCTGGCGGAGTACTCCAGCACCTTCAATACTCTCTCTTGGTCTTTGTCGCTGAACCCGATTAAGGAAATACTTAGTGTAATACTCATATTTTATAATTCTGATTATTTACTCGGTTTGGTCACCCGCCTGCGACGGCAACAGCCCCGGTTTTATTTGTACAAACACGATTCCCATGCACTCAGCTCCCCCGAGACACATATTTCTACCACTTTTTGTAGGACTTAAGAACCCCAACTCAACGATCCCGCCCGCCTTGGATCGATTCTACACGCCATCGATTCCCCCGCTGCGCCACGGAAACATATGTTCACAACCACCATTTGCCCCCTGTTCAGGCAAACTGAGCTACAGTGGCACCGAAAGTAGGGGATAAGTGCCAAAATGGCGATCCGGAAATATACTCATCGCCGCAGGCCGTTGCGGCGATTCACCGTTTCCGGCCTAACGCGTTTTATTTGAACTCAAATCGACGATGCATAACAACCAGTTTATCCAGCGTGACCTCTCTGCCCTGTGGCACCCCTGCACCCAGATGAAGGACCACGAGTGGCTCCCTCTTGTGCCCATTCGCCGTGGTGAGGGGGTCTGGCTGGAGGACTTCGATGGCAAGCGCTACATCGATGCCATCAGCTCCTGGTGGGTGAACATTTTTGGTCACTGCAACCCGCGGATCAACGCCCGGATAAAACAGCAGCTCGACACGCTGGAGCACGTCATTCTCGCCGGCTTCAGCCATGAGCCGGTGGTCGAACTCTCCGAGCGACTGGTCAGGATCACCCCGCCCGGGCTGGAGCGCTGCTTCTTCGCCGACAACGGTTCATCCGCCGTCGAGGTGGCCCTCAAGATGAGTTTTCACTACTGGCTCAACAGTGGCCAACCCCAAAAGACCAAATTCATTACCCTGAGCAACAGCTACCACGGCGAGACCCTGGCCACCCTGGCCGTGGGCGATGTCCCTCTCTACAAGGAGACCTACGCCCCCCTGTTGATGCAGGCCATTACCGTGCCTTCGCCCGACGCCTTCAACCGTGCCACGGGGGAGTCCAGCGCTGACTACTCGCGCCGCATGTTCAGCCAC
>JALTMR010000221.1 GCA_027001525.1 Gammaproteobacteria bacterium | reverse complement strand
TGTTTATGGTGCCGCTTGATCAGCGCCGCCACTGGTATCGATACCACCATCTTTTTGCCGAGTTATTGCAACACCAGCTTGAGCAGCAGGCCGCGCTTGGGGAGATCGACCTCCGCCAGTTGCATCGCCGTGCCGGCCGCTGGTTCATGGCCGCAGATGCGCCGGAGGCGGCCATGAAGCACGCCCTTGTGGCGGACGATTTTGAGCTGGCGATGAGCATCCTGGAGCGCTACTCTCAGTCGATGTTTATGCGGGGGCAGTGCGCGCTGCTGGGGCAGTGGTTCGAGCGTATTCCTCTTGACCATCTTCGCCAGGTGCCGAGCCAGCTGCTTCAGTATGTGTGGAACCAGTACGTTGGTTTTGGTGTACTGGATGATGTGTTGATAGAGGAGCTGGTGGCGGCGATCAACTCAAGCAGCGTCACGGATGAGGTGCGCAGCGAGGTCTCTGCTGAACTGCAGTTGCTACAGGCGTTTCGTTTTGTGCAGCGTCGCGAGTGGCTGGACGCTATTGCGGTGGGACGTGACCTGTTGGCCTCCTCGGTACAGCGGGGGGAGTATTGCACGGCGCCCATTCATTTGAACCTGGCTACCGCCTGGTATGGTGCCGGCGATATCGATCAGGCCCTGGCCTCTTTTGCCGAATCCCGGCGTCAGGCCATTGCCTCACAAACATTGGTTTGCCTGAACGGTGCCATCGGCGGGGTAGCCAGTTGCCATTTGAGAAAAGGTGAGCTGACCCAGGCGCTCACGGTGATTGAACAAGGCATCCAGCTGCTGGAGCAAAACGGCTGGCTTGAGCAGATGACGGACACGGCCTGGCTCTATATGGCGCTGGGGGATATTGCCTATGAACGCAACCAGCTTGAGGCGGCGGACGCGTGGCTCTGCAAGGCGGCACAGCTGGCCGAAAGTGATCGCTGGGATACCGTTGCGGCACTGATTACCATGCGCCAGGCCAGACTCTATTTTTATCAGGGAAAAACGGCTCGAGTGGCGAAGGCGCTACAGCGATATCAGCGTTACGCTATCAAGCCCGCGTTACTGCCATTGATGGCTGCGCCCGAACTGGACTCTTTGGCCCTCTCCCTGCGCCAGGGGGAGATCGGGCGGTTGACCGCCTGGCAGCAACAGCAGGGTTACACTGCCGAGGATAAGATCGCCGCCGGGGATGAAGATGAGTACAGCCTCTATGCTCGCCTCCTCCTGTCTCAGGGCGATGCCGAGGGTGCCGCCCGCATTGCCGATCAGCTGCGGCTGGCGGCCCGTCAGCAGGGCCGCCTGGGTGATTTGATTCGTTTCACCGTTTTGTATGCGCTGGCCCGGCAGGCGTCGGGGCAGTTGGCGTCAGCGGTATCCGCGATGGAAGAGGTCATGGCTATTGCCGAACCCCAGGGTTATGCCCGCTGCTTTATCGACGAGGGCCAGGCGATGGCGCTGTTGCTGGCCGAGGTGGCCAGATCACCGTCGCAGCGTTCCTATGCCACCCGGTTGCGACAGCAACTTGACGGTCTGCCTCACAAACCGGCCGAGGAAAAGGTGGCCGATCCAGAGGCGATGAGCTTGTTGAGTAAAGCGGAAATAAAAACCCTTGAGTTACTGGCGCAAGGGTTGTCCAATCGTGCCATTGCCGAGCAGGCATTTGTCTCTGTCAACACGGTGAAAACGCACTTGAAGAATATCTACGCCAAGCTCAATGTGGACAATCGGGTTCAGGCGATTGCCCGCTTCAGACGGCTTCAGTGATCTTCTCAACGTGTTTGCCAATTGTCAGCTCAAAGCCGCAGCTCTCATGACCCAGGCCGCCAATGCAGGTTTTCTCTTTGGCTCTTACGGGGCGCCCGAGTAATCCTTCCACCACGCCGGCGATCAGTCCGCCCTCAAAGTGGCACAGCGGTCTGCCCACCGGTGTCATACCGCTACAGGTAACGCACTCGAAGACATCGACATAGATCCGCTCCTCTTCAAACACCGGGATCTCGATACGCCCGATTTTTTGCTCATGGCACAGCGTTAAAAAATCGTCCAGCTGAGTGATGCCCAAAGAGGCACCCAGCTTCTTTCCCGCATAGTAGGTAATGCCGCCGGCGGAGGTGCCCAGAATATCCTCAAATGCCACCAGCCTTAACATTCGATAGAGACCCACCCCGGTATCATCCCCCAGGGTTGGTCGTGATAGCTGTAACGCATTGTTCAATTCGACTTCGTTGCTCATCCCCACTCCTTCGGCAACACTTTTGGACACAGAGCTATCCATATGGCAGCTGACAAAATTCGTCAGGCTATGTTGAAGCGGCCATCATAGGAATCTCTGGCGTATTGGGAAATAGGGGGCGGTACGTAAGTAGTCGGGCTTTATGTTGTGTTTGAAGCGCGAACAAACCAGAACAGGGACAGGGCGATTGTTGCAACGCCGTAGATAACGGGGGTGGCATTGTAGAAGAAAGCGGGTCCGTATTCGCCCGCCATTTCAATGAGGAACAACAGCGTGATGGCTGACAGGAGCATCAGCAGTTTATGGTGGTGAACGAAGATCGTGTAGAGAAGGGCGAGGGCCATCAACAGCAGTGCCAGCATCGTTAACGGTATGGCGATAAAGAACCCGAGTGCGGCCAATGTGTTCGGGTCGCTGACCGTGATGTTGACTGCACCTAGCACCAGCGAGATGACGCCCGCAATCAAAAAGCAACCGAAGGCACCATCATCGCTTGTCAGTGGCCTGCCCATTACCCCGGTCTCCAGTTGGGTAGCGGTCGGGGGATTAAATCGACTGAAACAGGTAGTAGGCAATGCCGCCCATGACGCCGAGGAAGATCACTTTGCCGATGATCAGTTTTTTGATGAAGGCGCGGCCTTGCGCTTTTTTAAGCTCGTCTTCCGTGGAGTGTGGCTGTGCGTCAGACATGAGGCGACTCCGGTTGGATTAGGGGGTAAACGATTGTCAAATTGTACCACAGCTCCGGCCAGTGGCCTCGGCAGCCATTCGCCAGCTCACCCTGGCAAATAACCCTTATGGGTGATTCTTTCTCGCCCCGTTTTGCGTAGATTGTCTCCTGCATCGGCTGCTGTGGTGACCACCGCTGAAGGAGAGAGAAGAGAGATGAATCGATCAATACCGTTTTTTCTGCTGGCGCTGCTGCCGGGGGTGGTGTGGGCACAGGCCGATACGCTGAGCCTGGACAAGTACCTCAACACGCTGCGCCACCACCACCCCTTCTTTGCTCGTGAGGCGTTGAACCGTGTGATCGAGCGCGAGCAGCAGCGCCGCTTTGAGGGCGAGGAGGATTGGGTGGTGAAGGCATCGCCCTACTATCAGTACAGCGAACGCAGCCAGGTCAATCCGTTTATTCCCCAGCGTCAGAGCCAGCTCTCACTCAATGTCGGGGCCGAGCGGCTGTTTTGGGGCAACGGGGGGCGCCTGTCAGTGGATTACGACTACAACTATTCGGAGCAGAAGTATGGCCAGCCCATTGGCGCTTTCGATCAGTACGGCCACGTCGCCAGCGTCAGCTACACGTTGCCGTTGATGCAGAACCGGGGCGGTGTGCTGAATCGGCTGGCGTTTGATCTGCAGGGGTACAGCGTCGTGCTGGCCGAGGTGGTTGCGCTGGAGCGTCAGGAGGGTTTCCTGGAGCAGAGCGGCCAGCGCTACCTGGACTGGGTCTTTGTCTCGGAGCAGCTGCGTATCGCCGAAAACCGGCTGGCCCTGGCGCGGGAGGAGCTGGAGCGCACCGAGAGAAAACGCAGCAGTCGCCTGGTGGCCGAGGTGGAGGTGCTGCGTGCCCGTGATGCGGTGATTGCCGCGCAGCAGGATGTTCGCCGCATACAGGTGCAGTGGCGGGCCTTGCAGG
Organism: Gammaproteobacteria bacterium; assembly: GCA_027001525.1. Taxonomy (GTDB): domain Bacteria; phylum Pseudomonadota; class Gammaproteobacteria; order Tenderiales; family Tenderiaceae; genus JALTMR01. The sequence continues at coordinate 1,642 of JALTMR010000221.1, read as the reverse complement.
CCGAACTGGCGACCCAAAGTGGTGACGCCGGCCTCTATCAGATGAGGCCTTCGTTTGATCTCTACGCCCTAAAACCCCTGCCGGCGATGGATCAGGTCATGGCGGTATTGCAAGACAACTCGCGCCTTATCAAACGCATCGACGTGCAGCTGGCGCAGCTGGCTCAGCAGCAGGAGGGGGTGGAGAATCAATTGCAGCCGACGCTGGATCTGATCGCCCGCGCCGGTTTAAGCAGCGATGATGAGCGCTTTGCCGATGCCGCCAGATTCAACCAGCCCCAGTACATGCTGGGGCTGAATTTTCGTTATCCACTGGGGCAGAGCAGCGCCAGGGCGCAGGTGAGTCAGGTGCGAATGCAGCACAAGCAGTTGCGCTACGAGCGCCGCAGTGTGTTGCGCCAGCTGGAGGCGGAGCTGCGCAACGTGGTGGTGCAGCTGCATGAACTGGAGGCCGTTTTGCAGCTCAATCGGGAGCGCATCGAGGTAGCACGGCAGAAGACACTGGAGGAGTTGCAGCGCCACAACAGGGGCCGTAGCGAGTTGACCTTCGTGATCCAGAGTCGTGACAGCGAGCAATACGCCCAGCTGGTCTATGCCGAGAATGCTGCCAACTACCAGAAGCTGTGGCTGCGCTACACCTCGCTCACGGATCGTCTTTTAGCTGACGTGCAATAGAACGTAAGGAGTGGCTGACATGCCTTTTTTCCGCTTTTTCGCCGAGCGCCATCTGCTGGCCTACATCATCACCCTGCTGGCGATTCTGCTCGGCTTGAGCTCTCTGTTGACCATCAAGCGGGATGCCTTTCCCAGTGTCGAGTTCGGCGAACTGCTGGTGACCACCACCTACCCGGGGGCTTCGCCGGAGGATGTTGAGCTGTCGGTGACCAACAAAATCGAAAAAGAGCTCAAGGAGGTGACCGGAATCAAGCGCTATCTGTCGTGGTCGATGGAGAACCTCTCCTCCATCCATATCGTGGTTGACCCCGACGTGGAGGATGAAGACAAGGTGGTGCGCGATATCCGTGAGGCCGTTTCGCGCGTCACGGATCTGCCCGCCGAGGTTACCGAGTCACCGCTGGTGACGGAGTTGAGCACCCAGAGTTTTCCCATGATCGAAGTGGGGCTGGCGGGGGATTTGCCTTATGGCGAGCTGCGCGAAGTGGCGCGGCTGTTTGAAAAGAAGCTGGAGAATGTGGCGGGGGTGGCGCGAGTGGAGCGCTACGGTTATCAGGCCCGCGAGGTGCAGATTGAGGTCAACCCCGACAGCCTGGAGGAGAAGGAGGTCTCGCTGGTGGAGGTGGTGCGGGCGATTCAGATGCGAAATATTCGCGCCACCGGGGGGGCGTTTGAGTCCTACACCAGCGAAAAGAATATTGTCACCCTGGCGCAGTTTCGTGATCCCCGGGCGGTGGGGGATGTGATCGTCCGGACCACCTTTGATGGCCCCTCGGTAAAGGTCAGGGATCTTGCGCTGATCAACGACGGCTTTGAGGAGGCCGCGGTGCTCTCCCGCGTCAACGGCGAGAAGGCGATCTCGTTTGTTGCCTTCAAGTCCGAGACGGCGGACATCATCCGCACCGTCGATGCCATTCGCGAGATGGTGGCGCAGGAGAGAGCGCTGCTGCCCGATGGCGTACGGGTGA
>JALTMR010000220.1 GCA_027001525.1 Gammaproteobacteria bacterium | reverse complement strand
CGTTGACGATCGGCATCTGCTGGAAAAGGGCTTGCGCAACTACTGGGGGTATAACTCCATTGGCTTCTTTGCCCCCGATCCGAGCTACTCCTCCAGTGGCAACATCAAAGAGTTCAAGACCATGGTCAAGCGGCTCCACTCGGAGGGGATCGAGGTGATTCTCGATGTGGTCTACAACCACACGGCCGAGGGTAATCAGCTGGGACCCACGCTCTGTTTTCGCGGCATCGACAACGTGGCCTACTACCGCATGTCGCCGGAAGATTCCCGCTTCTACCAGGACTTTACCGGCTGCGGCAACACCCTCAACATGCGCCACCCGCGGGTGCTTCAGCTCATTATGGACAGCCTGCGCTACTGGGTGCTGGAGATGCATGTGGATGGTTTTCGCTTCGACCTGGCCTCGGCCCTGGCGCGGGAACTTCATGCCGTGGATCGGCTGGGGGCGTTTTTCGATATTATCCATCAGGACCCTGTTTTATCGCGGGTCAAGCTAATTGCCGAGCCCTGGGACCTGGGCGAAGGGGGCTACCAGGTGGGTAATTTCCCCATTGGCTGGACCGAGTGGAACGGCAAATACCGCGATACCATGCGTGCTTACTGGAAGGGGGACGGCGGCATTATCGGCGAGATGGCCTATCGCCTCACCGGCTCCAGTGATCTCTACGAACACGGTGGCCGGCGGCCCTACGCCAGCATCAATTTTGTCACCTGTCACGACGGTTTCACCCTGCGCGACCTGGTCAGCTACAACGAAAAACACAACAGCGCCAACGGTGAGGATAACCGCGATGGCGAGAGCCACAATCTGAGCTGGAACTGTGGTGAAGAGGGTGAAACCAACAACAAGCATATTCAGACGCTGCGCAACCGTCAGCAGCGCAACTTCCTCGCCACGCTGTTTCTCTCCCAGGGGGTGCCCATGTTGCTGGCCGGGGATGAGATCGGCCGTACCCAGCAGGGCAACAACAACGCCTACTGCCAGGACAACGAACTGACCTGGCTGGACTGGAAGCCTAATGCGGAGAAGGTGCAGCTGCTCAATTTTGTCCGTCGCCTGATTCGGCTGCGCAAGGAGCACCCGGTCTTTCGGCGGCGCTATTTTTTCCAGGGGCGGGACATTCGAGGAGCCGGGGTCAAGGATGTGACCTGGCTGCGGCTTGAAGGGGGCGAGATGACCGATGCAGAGTGGAATCAGTCATTTGCCCGCTGTCTGGGGCTGGCGCTGGCGGGTGAAAATATCGACGAACACGACGATCGTGGCCGCCAGGTGACCGACAATAATTTTATCCTGCTCTTTAGTTCGCATCATGAGGATCTGGAGTTCACGCTGCCGTCCGAGCCGCTGCTGGCACGCTGGGAGGTGGAACTGGACACCAGCTATGAAGACGGCGACGGCCACCAGCGCCGCCTCTACCACGCCAACGAAACCTATCCGCTGCGCAAACGCTCGTTAGTGGTGCTGAAGCAGCTGATCAGCTCCCCTATCAAAATGGGCCCGGCAGATGAGAGCTGGTTTTAGCTTTGTGAAATGATGGCCGGAGCGACGATCCCCGTCGCCCCGGTGGTCGAGATCGTCCCCTAATGGTCGGCCAACTGGCTCAATACCTCTTTGTCTTTATCGCTGACGCGGTGCTTGAGGCGAAACAGCGCCTTGGCCAGTTGACGTTCGGTTTCGGAGCTGGCGGCGCTGGTCATCACACGTCGCAGCATGGGCTTGTCCTCCTGGCGAATCTTGTGATTCACGTTAAGCAGGCTGGTGGCCAGAATATGTTCAGCCGTCGTGGCCGAGGTGCTTTCGGCGATCTGCTTCAGTTCCGCTTTCTCGCTCTCTTGCGGGTAGTGGTTCATATTGATCATGATGTGAGCCATGGTCCTGGTGGCGCTGGTGGTGTCGCCGGCAAAGGCGTTGGCTCCCAGGCCAAGTGCCAGGGCGGCTGCGTATAGCAGTTTGCTTGGTGTTTGCATATTTCGTCCCCCCACGAACGTAGTACAACTTATCCTGAGTGAAATGCTCAGTTTTATAGGTATAGCCTATTCTGGTGATCCAGTCACGCCGGGCTTCAGCTTATTCGCTCGCGCTATGGACATAGCCCGGGCGGGCCCACTCCGGCACCGTCTGCATCGCCTTGCGCAGGGATTTATCCAGCGTTTGATAATTGGGCTCAAAGGTGGCCACCAACTGCCAGTAACGGGGGGAGTGGTTCAGGTGCACGGTATGACACAGCTCGTGAATAAATAGATAGCGCACCAGGTCAGGCCGGAGAAACAGCAGGCTGCGATTGAGGTTGATATTACCCTGGGCCGAGCAGCTGCCCCAGCGGGTTTTCTGGGCTCGAACGGTGGCGCGCTGGAAGGGGAGGGAGATTTCAGCGCTGACCGTGCGCAGCCAGGGGATGAGCTGCTCTTTGGCCTGTTCGTGCAGCCATGCCAGCAGCAGGGCGTGGTGGTGTTGTTCGTCTCTCCCCGCGATGTGGATGGAACCGGGTTGATGCGGGCTGTTCTGGAGGCGAGGCCGCGACTGTGTTGTGTATGTGATTTGCCACTGCTGTTGCAGGGCGGGCAGAGAGACCTGCTCCGGCAGCGGCACTTTCTGTGCGGTAGTGGCCGGCTGCTGCTGGAGGCGTTGCAAGGTCCGTTTGATCCAGGCGTGCTGCTGAGCGACAAAGCCGGCCACCTGGCGGTGGTCAAATTGCCTGGGGATGACCACCTCTACTTTCCCGGAGGGTTCAATGCGGATCTGTAGTCGTTTGGCGCGGTTGCTGATACGGGTGGTGTAGGGATAGGGCATGGGGGCATTGTAAAACAATCCGTGCGGCAACGGGGGGCGAATCGAACCCATAGCGGTCTCGTTCGACGGGGTGTGGTCACGGGGCTGGTCGGGTTATATCCCAATAAATTCACCAGGTATTATTCTGCTTTCCCAGGCGGGTTAATTCTTGACTTGGACTAGCTCTATGTTTAATGTTGCATTTCTCATGGATGTTTAACGGCTTGTTGAATCAGCTATCTGTGAGCACGATGTCAGAACATCGTTCGGCGAAGAAACACGGTTTTATCGCTCTTGGAGGGGGCTTTCCGCTGTTTTTGTGTTGATCCCGAGTGCGCCTGTGGTGTGCTGGAGCGTTCTGCTGTGCCTCATGGTTTTTTCAGTCGGTCGCCAAAAGGCGTAGGAGAGGACGCCCAATCCAACCACCGGGGGATACCTATGATACGTAACAAATGCACTTCTTTTGCTGCAGTTCTGTTGTTGGCGCTAAGCGCGCCGAGTTTTGCCGCGGACTGGGGCTTTCAGCCATTGCCATTGAAAGCGCCGGAGCCCGCAGATAACCCGACCACCGCTGCCAAGGTCATCTTGGGCAAACAGCTGTTTTTTGATCCACGCCTGTCCAAAGACGACACCGTTTCCTGTAATTTTTGTCATGATGTTGCCGGCAATGGCACCGACAGTCGCTCCACGTCCATCGGTGTGGATGGCCAGCTGGGGGGGCGTTCGGCACCTTCCGTCTGGAACGCCGCTTTTCTGAGCTCCCAGTTTTGGGATGGCCGCGCGCCGTCTCTGGAAGAGCAGGCCAAGGGGCCGATTCTGAATCCGCTGGAGATGGGTATCACCCACGAAGCATCTGCGGTTGACCGCATCGCCTCGATACCCGGTTACCGGGAGCAGTTTGTTGAGATCTTTGGCGGTGACGATCCGGTGACTTACGACAACATTGCCAAGGCGATTGCCGCTTACGAGCGGACCCTGATTACTCCCAATGCGCTGTTTGATCAGTACCTTCGGGGCGACAAAACGGCACTGAATAAAAAGGCCATGGCGGGCATGAAGGAGTTTGAAAAACTCGGCTGCATCCGCTGCCACAACGGCCCCAACTTCGCCGGCCCGGTGCTGCCCAATGGTGAGGTGTTTTACCAATACTTCCCCGCCAATCGCAGTGAGTACGACAAGCTGCTTGGTCTTCAGGAAGATGAGGGGCACCGCAACCAGGGGAGCGACCGAACGCCAAGCCTGTGGCGCGTGCCTTCGCTGCGCAATATCGCACTGACGGCCCCCTATTTTCACAACGGTTCCGTGGCGACGCTGAACAAGGCGGTCAGGGTGATGGCCCGAGTGCAGTTGAATCGCGATATCACCGATGAACAGGCGGATCATTTGGTGGCGTTTCTGGAGACACTGACCGGTGAATTCACTGTTCAGAGACCTCCCGTTTTGCCGGACTAGTGGACGAGCGAAGCCCCGTCCAGGTGGAACGGCGGGGGCGTTAAAATTCGTACCATAGAGTCGCCAGTCAGTGCTCTGGCTGGCGAGTCTGGTGCAGATGTTTTCCTGAAATACCGGAGCAGTGGAGGATTAAAACAGCCTGACCTCGGTTTGCTCGTCACCTGCGGGCGCTTCATAGGCACTCTTTTCCTTCACCAGTTGGCCCAGTATATCAACCAGTGTGCGGCTGCCCTCTTCCGCTTTTTTCATGGTGTCGACAATCAGCTGCTGGGTTTCAATGTCGCGGCTTAAATCCGCATCGGACAGTTGCAGCGCATCGTGGACACGCTGGTGAACCTGATGGTGCGGGCCCGATATTTTTTCAAAGCTGGGCAGGTGCTGATATTTGCCGCCGCCCTCGTCCAACAGCAGCCACTTGCCAAACCGGCAATTGTGCTCATCCACCATGACCGCTTTGGCTTCGGGTGAGTCGATGCCCTGATCCAATCCCCGGTAGGCGCGCTGCATATAGAGCAGGTGGTCTACCTTGGTCAGCGATACGTTGTTTACCATGCTGGCGTGTGAGACCCACTCGTAGGTGTGTTGTGCGACGTTGGCAAATTGACGGAAGGCCTGGTCAAACTCGGCCACCAGGGTGCTGTTATTGGTGCTGAGTGTTTCGATCTCGCCGGAGTCTCTGGCAATGAGTTCGCTGGCCTGGAGTACCTGTTTGATGATGCCATCGATCCGGGCGGTGGCGTCTTTGGTATTTTCCGCCAGGGTACGCACTTCGTCGGCCACTACGGCAAAGCCTCTGCCCTGCTCGCCCGCCCGGGCCGCCTCAATGGCTGCATTGAGTGCCAGCAGGTTGGTCTGCTCGGCGATGGAGGTGATCAGGCTGACAACTTGGGCAATTTCGCTGCTGCTGCTATCCAGCATGCGGGATGAGTCACGCAGGTCGACAATCTTGCTGTTGACCTGCTGGCCGTTATTCATGACCCGTTGTACTGACGTCAGACTGCTTTGGGCGTTCTGTGCAGCCTCGCCTGAGCGCTGCTCCACGTCTTGCATCTCTTCCGTGACGGTGACCAGATCCTGCTGGATGCCCAGGAGGTTGGCCAGCAGACTGGCGGCCTTGATCTCTCCCAGCTCTGCTTGCACCCGGTTCGCGTTGCTGCGCCAGTAGTTTTCCTCCATCGCCTTGAGTGAGTTTTCCAGTTCATCTAGCGCGGTACTGAACAGGCCGTGCACTCCCTCGCTCAGGATCGGACGGTAGAAACGTCTCATTCTTTGGTACTGGATCAGG
>JALTMR010000219.1 GCA_027001525.1 Gammaproteobacteria bacterium | reverse complement strand
TATCGTCACGTGGGGCTCTACGCCTATCGAGCCGCGTTGGTGAAAGAGTACGTCACCTGGCCAGCTTGTGAGCTGGAGGCGATGGAGTCGCTGGAGCAGTTAAGGGTGCTTTGGCATGGTCGAAAGATCCATGTGGCTGAGGCAGTGGAGAAGACGCCACCAGGCGTTGATACTGAGGAAGATTTGGCTTACGTCCGGTCGCTGTTAGAGAAAAGCACTTAAATTCAGGCGCCTGAATGCCTGGCTATAAGCGCCGCTATCCGGGTCCAGTATCTGGATAGTGATGGTTGTGGGAACCTTGCGGCGAGCTTCACCATGCTGATCTGCCTGGATGTGGGTGGGTTGTTCATGGTGTTGAAGAATTAATGCTGGTCCGTCTTCCAGTATTTCAATGATCTGGTAGCCCCGGCCGTCGTGCTGAACCTCAGTCCCAATCAGCTCTCTCAGTTTTTCGATATCTACATTACGGGTGACTTCACTCATGGTAGGTAGCACTGCTTATGGTTTCGGGGGGTGGCTGCCTATTCTAGTCTGAAAGCGATTATTTGAAAACGTGTGACTAAAACGAAGGTTGGTTATGATTAAAGTGCTTTTTGTCTGCCTGGGAAATATTTGCCGCTCTCCGACAGCGCATGGTGTATTTCAGCAGCTTGTTGATGAGCAAGGTGTTGGTCGTCAGATCCAGATTGATTCAGCGGGTACCCATGCCTACCATGTCGGGAAATCCCCCGATGCTCGCTCACAAAAGGCCGCATTAGCCCGGGGGGTTGATTTAAGTGCATTGCGGGCGCGTCAGGTCTGCCCTGAAGATTTTGACGAATTTGATTATGTGTTGGCGATGGATGAGAGTAATTTGGAGAACCTTCGGGAAATCTGTCCTGCGGGTCAGGCGGCCAAGCTTGAATTGTTTTTGAAATTTGCCCCACAGTTACCTGAGCAGGAAGTGCCAGACCCCTATTACGGTGGGGGAAGCGGTTTTGAACATGTGCTGGATCTGGTTGAAGCGGCGTCGAAAGGGTTGCTTGAAGATATTCGCCAGAACCGGTTGTGAGTAACGCGTAGCGGCACGGCCACTGGCCATTGCAGCATCCCTTCTCGTTCGGAGAAGGGGTGCTGCTTTTTCCTGGCCTGGCTAGTCTTCCTTAGGTGCGCTGTCGCTCTTGGCTGGAGCTGTCGGCACCACCGGAGCTACTGTCGCTGTTTTTACCTCGGCCTTGGATGCCGGTTTCTCCTTTTTCTCCTTGGCTACATCCTTTGTCGCCGCCACCACCTTGGCGGGCTCTTTTTTTACCTCGCTCTTGCTGTCGCTGTCGCTTTTCGCACTCTTCTCTACGGCTGGTTTGGCCGCTGCAGGCGCGGCTGCGGGGAGCTTTGACTGCGCAGGTTCAGTCGGCTTTATCGCTTTTCCGGCGTCACTGGGAGCAGGTACTGGAAGCGACGCGACAGGTTGCCGGGTTGTTGTCCCGCTGCTCTCTTTGGGTTTACTGGAGGGTTTGCTGGAGACGTCGCTGCGACCGGCTGCAGGTTTTTCTTCGCTGACCTCGTCCTTGCCTTTTGCTGCTTTTGGCTGGGACGTATCACCAGATGCAGGCACACTTGTTGGCTCCTGCTGGCGTTCACCTCTATCGCTGCTGTTTCGGCGGGTGCGCGGCCCACGGCGAGGTCTTCTGGGGCGGCGCTCTTTGGGCGCTTGGGCATCACCGTTGCTGGTGGTTGCTTCTTGGCCGGCCTTGTCCTCTCTTACGTTACCTTCAGCCGCATCTTTTTTGCTGTCGGGTTTGGTGGTGGCCTGAGCATCCGTCTCTGGCTTATTGGCCCCCTGTGGTGCTCTGCGGCGGCGACTGCCGCCACGACGCCCGCGGCGTGACTCTCCGTTGCCGCTCGGTTTGTCCGTGCTGTTGGCGGAGTTGTTCTCGTTGGCCGTGCCTGTGACATCTGTGGCGGTCTCTTTTACCTGTTTGCCACTGCCTGATCCAGATGCGCCTGCCTGGTCTTTCGTCTCTTCGTTACGGCGTCCGCGAGGCTGGTTATTGCGTCGGGTGCTGCGCCCCCGGCCCCCTGAGCCACTTTTGTTTCGCGTTTGAGGGGTGCGGCGTCCGCGACCAGCTCTGTTGGTGTCACGTTCCGTCCTGGTGTCGCTATCCTTCTCTTCCTGCTCGCTCTGCTTCGTGGATCCACTGCCGAAGAGTGTGGTCCACAACCGTTTGATGAAGCCGACCTCTGCATCTCTCTGAGCGCTGGAGTGGGGCGCTGGCCTGGTGGGTACCGGCGTTGTCGGGTGTACGCCCTTGACGGCGGGTTCTTCGATTTTTGTCGTCGGTTTGGTCGTTGCGCCGTGCTGGGGTGTTGATGTCCTGATTTTTTTGTAGCTGGAGGCTCGTTCGCTGGCGCTTTCCTCCTGCTCATCCAGGCGCACGCGCCTCACCTCGTAGTGTGGTGTTTCCATTGCCGGGTTGGGGATGAGCACGACATGGGTGCTGTGACGCACTTCGATATCGTTAACCGCCGCACGTTTTTCGTTGAGCAGAAATGTTGCCACCTGCAGTGGTAACAGTGCTTCAATGCGAGCAGACTTCTCTTTCATTGCCTCTTCTTCGATGAGACGCAGGATGGCCAGCGAGAGTGACTCAACATTGCGAATGGTGCCTTCGCCCAGGCAGCGGGGACAGTTGATCTGAATCGACTCGCCCAGTGATGGCCTGAGTCGCTGACGAGACATCTCCAGCAGACCAAAACGGGAGATGCGGCCAATTTGAACGCGGGCCCGATCCATCTTGAGACAATCACGCAGTCGATTCTCCACCTCACGCTGATTCCGGGCGGGAGTCATGTCGATGAAGTCGATCACAACCAATCCACCTAAATCGCGCAGCCGTAACTGGCGGGCAATCTCTTCAGCGGCTTCCAGGTTGGTATTGAGGGCTGTCTCTTCAATATCCCCACCCTGAGTGGCGCGGGAGGAGTTGATGTCGATGGAGATGAGTGCTTCCGTGCGGTCGATAACAATGGAGCCACCGGAGGGGAGGCGAACATCGTGCTGAAATGCGGTCTCTATCTGGCTCTCTATCTGGTAGCGAGAAAACAGCGGGACATGGTCATCGTAGTGCTTCAGCTTCTTCAGGTTATGCGGCATAACGTGCTGCATGAAGTCCACCGCGCTTTCATATACCTCGTGGTCATCGATCAGGATTTCACCAATATCCTGGCGAAAATAGTCGCGAATGGCGCGAATAACGATATTGCTCTCCTGATAGATGAGGCTGGGAGAGGTGTTTTCTTTGTTGGCTCGTTCAATGGCAGACCAAAGACGCAGTAAGTAGTCCAAATCCCACTGCAACTCTTCAACACTTTTGCCAACGCCGGCGGTGCGGACAATCATCCCCATCCCCTCTGGCACTTCAAGTGCGGCCATCGCCTCTTTCAGCTCAGAGCGGTCGTTGCCTTCAATGCGGCGGGAAACGCCCCCGGCGCGAGGGTTGTTTGGCATCAAAACAAGGTAGCGTCCGGCCAGGCTGATAAAGGTGGTGAGTGCGGCGCCTTTGTTGCCTCGCTCCTCCTTGTCCACCTGAACGAGAACTTCCTGTCCCTCTCGCAAAACATCTTTAATGTTGATGCGGCCATCACCAGAGGGCGAGTTGGCGAAGCAAGAGCGGGCCACCTCCTTCAGTGACAGGAAGCCGTGACGTTGAGCACCGTAATCGATAAACGCCGCTTCCAGGCTGGGTTCGATGCGGGTAATTTTGCCTTTGTAGATGTTTGATTTTTTCTGCTCCCGGCCGGGAGTTTCGATATCCAGATCATAAAGACGCTGACCATCGACCAGCGCAACACGCAACTCCTCTTTTTGAGTCGCGTTAATTAGCATTCTTTTCATGTTTTATGCATCTCCTGAGCTCAACCGTGTCGCTGGCACTGGATGCTGAATAAGATCGTACAGCCTAGACTGGCGAGAGAGGCGCTAGGGCTCTCTACATGGCCCCCTTACTTCAGCCCTATCGTCAGACTGAAGGGGAGTGGTCGTTGATAAATGGCTTGCCTGCTCACTTTCAATCCACGGGTGGTGCGGGCACGCAAACTCTATATTCTATTTAACCAGGCGACCACAGATGGCCTGTCTGTCCCACGTCGTGGGCTCATTCAGCACCCCCAAACAGACAACATGGGAGCGCAATTATTCGTTAAACCGCAATTAGTTGTTTCATTTCCTCGGGAATCATCGAGGAGTGATGTTTCTCTACACCGCCCCGTAGTGCTGCCTATTTTTAAGCATTACGAGGTGGTAGAATTTACCTCTTCAACGCACCAGATATGGCGGGCGTCTTGGGCTGAATTTATTTTCAGCTCTTATGGACACGAGACAGAACTGAACCCTCCGGTCAGTTAGCGCACAAGCGCTTGAGTGAACCCATCCGCGTCGAATGGTGGTGGCCTAGTTCAGCGAAAAGCTGCTCTTCACAGAAGTGTTCCACAACACCGATCAAATATAGCATGTTCCTTTAGGGCATGAAAGTGAATTCCCACCAGAAATCAACAGATAAATGACTGATAACACTAATAAGTTTGTGCCACACTCTGCTCCGAGCGTTCAATTTCTGACAATTGACGAAGAGCGTGCAGGGCAGCGGGTGGATAATTTCCTCCTGGGCATCCTGAAAGGTGTGCCCAAAAGCCTCGTCTATCGCATTCTGCGCAAAGGGGAGGTGCGGGTAAACAAGGGGCGAGTCAAGCCAACCCACCGCCTTGAGGCAGGGGATGTGGTTCGAGTTCCTCCCGTCCGCGTGGCAGAGAAAACTGTCGAGTCACCGGGAAGAGGGCTTGTTGAGCGGCTGGAACAGAGCATCATCTATGAAGACGACGGGCTGCTGGTGATTAACAAGCCATCCGGCGTTGCCGTCCACGGTGGCAGTGGGATCAATTACGGTGTGATTGAAGCCATGCGCACTCTCAGGCCCCGGCAAAAGTCGCTGGAGCTGGTTCATCGTCTGGACAGGGATACTTCAGGTTGCCTGATACTGGCGAAAAAACGCAGTGCGTTGCGGCGGTTGCACGAAATGCTTAGAGAGGGCAGCGTTGACAAGCGCTACCTGGCCCTTTGCAAAGGGCGCTGGGAAGGCGGTGCCAGGCTGATTGATCAGCCCCTGAAGAAGAACACGTTGCGTTCCGGCGAGCGAATTGTACAGGTAAGCCCTGAAGGAAAGGTGGCTCGCAGCCGCTTTATTCCCCAGGAGAGATACAGGGATGCCACCCTAATGGAAGTTGAACTTTTTACCGGACGCACCCATCAAATCCGCGTTCACGCGGCTCACAGCCACCATCCGATTGTCGGAGACGAAAAGTATGGTGACAAATCCTTTAGTCGGGAGATGAAGGCATTTGGAATTTCACGACTCTTCCTCCATGCCCATAAACTCCGGTTTTCATGGCCAGTGGCGGGGCAAATGCTGGAGGTTTCGGCCCCGCTGGACCCCCGGCTGGCCCAGGCCCTGGCCAAACTACCGAAAGCGTAGCCTCAGTGTGAGCGGCA
>JALTMR010000218.1 GCA_027001525.1 Gammaproteobacteria bacterium | reverse complement strand
ACAGTGAGAAGGTGCAGATCAAGGCGGCAAAACGCTGGAATGGTGGTTCCATTTCGAGTTTTGCCAACACAGAGCTGTACCTTCTCACGAGGCGAACAGTTACATAATTTTCCGCATGGACCACTAGTCCGTGCGGCTGGTGACCTCAAGCAGATGGTAACCAAATTGCGTCTTGACCGGCCCCTGAACCTGGTTAACCGGGGCAGAGAAAACCACGGTGTCGAACTCAGGCACCATCATGCCAGGCCCAAACTCGCCCAGGTCACCGCCCTGGCCACCCGAGGGGCACTTGGAGTGCTGCTTTGCCAGATCGGCAAAATCAGCGCCGCCTTCGATCTGAGCCTTCAGATCAGCGCACTGCGCCTCTGTCTCAACCAATATATGTCTGGCACTCGCTTTGGCCATTCAATCTCTCCTAAATCATTAGTTTTTAATAATATTACGATAACTCGTTGCCTATTATGCCTTTTCAGCGGCCTGGCATCACCTGTTGCGTGATATCCAGACCCGCTAAGTGCTGAAAACAGGCTGCCAAAACGACCCCGAAAAATGTGCAAAACGGAGGAAAATTGGTTTTGGAAAGACGAAGAATAGTCACTTTATTCACAATGGCAAGGGGCAATTGAAAATAAATCACCCAACAGAAAGAAAAATGTTATTCCTCCCCAATAAAAACATAACCAATTGATTTTATTGAAATTTAAAAAGTTGGCTAAAATTTAACCAACTTTACAGCAACTGCACAACAGTGGGCTTTAGGGCCATTTTCTACAAATCATGCACAAAGTTATCCACAGATTTTGTGCATAGATTCAACGCTTGACATAAAGCAGTAATAAATACCGTAAGTTAGGATTTCAACCGGCTTCGGCGCCAGAGCTGAAAACAGCGTTGATTTAGAACAACTCTTAATTTATTCACAACTCACGAGAGAGGAAGAAACATAAATCCACACGCGAGCGCAGCCCGCCTGATTCGGCTATTTTTACTTCAGCGTCATCCGCCCACAGACAGTGTCTAAGCCTTCATGCCCTCACTGATGGCGCGGCCGATGCGGGCGTAGCTCGACATCGCGGTGGGGATGTTATCCGCCGCCATCTCCGCCATCCGCCCCACCGTCACCTCTTCCAGCCCGGCTTCTCGGCACAGTGTGTCGGCCAGTTCGCGGTCAGCGAAGAAAAAGAGCACCAGCAGCGCAGGGCCCAACTCGTCATCGGCGGCGTCAGACACGCAGGCCTCCCAGATTTCACTCAGCCATTCATGGCCATCGAGAAAGCCTCGGGCCCAGTAGGCCAGCGGAGCTTCGTCACCAAAGTTCTCCAGCGGTGGCTCCAGCACCGCGCACCACGACGGCAGCGCCAACTCGTCTGCCGCGATCTGTGCGCTGATCTCGCCGTGCAACGCCATGAGAGCAGCGGTCATCGCCTCGGACTCAGCGTCATCGGCAAAATTAGCCGCCTCGTTATTGAAGATGAGCGGCAACCACTCGTCCGCAGGAATCACCTCGGGACAGGCGCAGACGCTAAAGAGAAATCCGTGCACTTCGGGGTAGATCATCGCCCCCTCAGGGCGTTTATCAGCAGCGAGAAATTCGGCGAGTTGGCGATTCAAGGTGGCGCTCCGGTAAGCAGAAAAGAGGGGCGGGGAGTTTACACCAAAATGCGCAGATCAAGCGCGCTGCTTCAGGGCAATGAGGTTTTCCAGCAATGGCCGGGAGAGGCCGGTGGCTCCGGTGATGCGGCTGAGCCTGTCCTGTTCATAGGCGTGATCGATCAGGTAGTGACACAGGTCGAGCGTTTTGAGAATAGCGCCCGAGATGGCCCCCGCACCCTCAGCATTGCCGGTCTCTTTTTCGATAATGCTGGGGAAGACGGAACGCAGAAAACTCATGCTGCCGGCAACAAACAGTGGCGGTATCTGGGCACAGACGTGGGTACGACCGATGCGCAGCTGGTTTTCGAAAAAGTCGCCGTCGATCTGCGCCTTGAAGAGCGATTCCAGCCACTGGGTGTGGGTGTTTTTCAGCCCTTCCAGCCGCCCTTCGATGTATCGCGCCGTCAGGGGTTCAGAGGCGAGGCGCTGATAGAACTCATCAGTGATGCGAGGAATATGGGGTAAAACCAGCGCCGCCACCCTGGATAGATCCTGATGCTGGCTGTCAGAGAAGTTATTGATGTGGAGAAAAACGCGGATATTGTCTTCCAAGCTAGTGACCATACTCAATTTCCTCAGCAATTGTGCCCGGCCACTCATAGTGGGCGAAACCGGGCCTGAACCCAATACGCACCACTACGCACGGCCGCTGCCTGAAAAGCACATTGCTGAACGGCGGCTCATCCGCCGCGCGGGGCTGCCTTATTCACTGCGCAGCTTTTCCACCTTTTCCGTCACGCTGTCAGAGACCTCACCCGCCATATCACTCGCCTTCTCTTTCAGGCTCTCGGCCTTCTCCGCAGCGGAAGCCAGGGCCTCTTTGGTCTGGTCAATCACCTGGGAAGCCTCTTCTACCCGCTCCCTGGCGGCACCCACCGCATCACTGCCACGCTCGATGGCTTCGTTGGCCTTGTCCTGCAGATCCTCAGCCACCTGCTTGCTCTGCTCGCACCCCGCCAGGGCGAAAACCAGCGCACTGGCAGCGGCAAGGGATCCCAGCTTTTGTACTCTAGTCATTGTGTTTTCCTCTCTTGATTAACATTAACCGGCCCGGCGAAACCGCCCGGGCCTAAAGTAACCTCTATTCTCATAGTAGGACGCCTGATCATTGGCTTTGTCCCACCCCGGCATGCCTAGAATCGGAAACGGCTGCAGATCTCTGGGCTTTCGGAGTGTTTTGCCTTCGGCGAAAATAGTAGCCAACCGTTGATCCACCCAGCCCCACTGCTGCTTGAGGGGCAGATCGAAATAGCTCGCTTCGGCGTGCAGCAGAATACTGTTTGCCGTCATACCAATATAGGGGGCCAACCCCTTCTCAAACAGGGCATGACCAAACGTCACACACTGAAGTTTTTCTGCCAGCTCTGCGCGCCGCTGCCAGAACAGCTCTTTCCACCTGAACTCGCGAATCAACTGCAACAACGACGCATCACTGGAGACGATCACCGCACCGCCCTCATCGAACAGAGACAAGGTATTCTCGATCGGCGTACGCCGGCCCAGCTCACCCCCGGCGGCCAAACGCTGCTTCGCCGCCGGGATGTGGATGGCGTTAATCACCGCCTTGGTTTTGGGGAACATAAACCAGGTGAGGTACTGAAAGAAGTCGTGCCAGTTTTCAGTGCGGGTCTGAATCTCGCCGGTGAAGTAGATGCGGGGGGCGTAGTGCTGCTCAAAACGGCCCGGCTTGCCAGCCTGAGCCACCACCCTCAGCGGCTGCCTGCCCAGCGTCATGATGGGCTCGGGCCACTGCGCCAGCAGGTGCTGAAAGTCCGCCAGCCCGGGCCACTGCGATGGCTGAAAACCGGCAAAATGGTCGGCCAGAGGCCGCAACACATCATACATCGGTGAGCGCGACGTGAAATCGGGCGTCCACGGCACAAGCGCATCTACATCCATCAACCACACTACCCCTCTGTTTTGTGCGTCAATTCTACCTGATCCGCCACCACGAACCAGTCGGCCTGAACCTACCCACCCGGAACATTCATAAATCTGCGCCAATGCCGCGCAGCGTATTGGTTTCACGGGGAAATTTCGCAAGCGTCCCCTATCGGGGATGACGGAGGATTGAGAAGATATTCCCCGGGGAATCCACAGGCAAGCGAGATTGTGCACGATTTATGAATTTTCCGGGTTAGAATACGCGCCCGTTTTTGCGAGATCGACAGAGGTGGTCACAGATGGTGCAAGATTTTATTCCCGGTCAGCGCTGGATTAACGATGCTGAACTGCAACTTGGCCTGGGGACTATTCTGACCACGGATCACCGCACCGTTACCATCCTCTTCCTCGCCACTGGCGACACCCGCGTCTACTCAAAAAACACCGCTCCGCTGACCCGTGTGGCCTTTGGCTGCGGCGACAAGATACGCACCCACGAGGGCTGGACGCTCACCGTCACCGAGGTGGACGAAGAGAACGGTTTGCTCATCTACATCGGCATTGACGAAAACGGCGAATCGGCCGCCGTGGCGGAGGGGGAGCTGGACAACTTCATTCAGCTCAACCGCCCCACCGAGCGCCTCTTCAGCGCCAAAATCGACCATCAGAAGTGGTTCGATCTGCGCTACAACACCCTGCAACACGCCAACTTTCTGGCTCAATCCGACCTGCGCGGCCTCATTGGCGGGCGCACCAGTTTGCTGGCGCACCAGCTCTATATCGCCCACGAAGTGGCCAACCGCTACGCGCCGCGCGTACTGCTGGCCGATGAGGTGGGGCTGGGAAAAACCATCGAAGCGGGTCTGATATTGCACCAGCAACTGCTCACCGAACGGGCTCAGCGGGTCTTGATCGTAGTTCCCGAAAGCCTGGTTCACCAGTGGCTGGTGGAGATGCTGCGCCGCTTTAATCTGCGCTTCAGCATCTTCGATGAGGAACGCTGCCTGGCCGCCGAAGAGGGCGACAACCCATTCAACGACGAGCAGCTGGTGCTCTGCAATCTGGAATTTCTGGTGGCCAACCGGAAGCGTCACCAGCAGGCAATGGCGGCCCACTGGGATCTGCTGGTGGTGGATGAAGCGCACCACCTGAAGTGGTCACCGGAGCGAAGCAGCCCGGAATACGACTGCATCGAAGCGCTGGCCCGGGAGACCAAGGGTGTGATACTACTCACCGCCACCCCCGAACAGCTGGGCAAGGAGAGCCATTTTGCCCGTCTGCGCCTGCTCGATGCCGACCGCTTTCCCGATTTTGACCGCTTTATCGAAGAAGAGAAGCACTACGAACCCATTGCCCAGGCGGTTGAGGAGCTACTGGAAGGCAAGCCGCTGGCCGCCACCTCTGTCACGGCACTGCGCCGCACCATCAACGACGATGACAGCGAATTGCTGCTGCAAACCATCCAGAGCGATGCGGCGGAGGCCAGCGCGGCCCGCACCAAACTGGTGGAGCAGCTGCTGGACCGCCACGGCACCGGCCGCGTTCTGTTTCGCAACACCCGTGCAGCGGTCAAAGGCTTCCCTGATCGCTGCGTCACCGGCTACCCGCTGCCCATGCCGGCACAATACCGCGAGCTGATCGAGAGCGCCGAGATCTCGGCCCTGCCCGACAACCAGCTACTGCTTAGCCCCGAATTGCTGCTTCAGGACGGCAACCCGGCCGCCTGGGCCACATTTGATCCGCGCATCGAATGGCTGCAAAAATTACTCAAAACGCTGCGCAATAAAAAAGTGCTGGTCATTACCCACAACGCCGACTCGGCCATGGACATCGCCGAGCGCCTGCGGGTGAAAAGCGGCATTCACGCCGCCATGTTCCACGAACACATGTCGATTCTGGAGCGCGACCGCGCCGCCGCTTTCTTTGCCGATGCCGAGTACGGCAGCCCGGTGCTGGTCTGCTCCGAAATCGGCAGCGAAGGGCGCAACTTCCAG
>JALTMR010000217.1 GCA_027001525.1 Gammaproteobacteria bacterium | reverse complement strand
GTGGATGGCGACGGTGCGGTCAAAATCGGCCTTGGTCGCTCCCATGTTGATCGCTACAGCAAAGCCTTGCAGCATTTCGTCGGCCCCCAGGCCGATGATGTGACAGCCGACGATTTTCTCCTCTTCGCCGGCGCAGACCAGTTTCATGGCGGTTTTGGTTTTGTGCTCGGTGACCGCGTGGTACATGGGGGTGAATCGGGTCTGGTAGATTTTGACCTGTTCACCGTGCGCCTCTCGTGCCTGGGGCTCGGTAAGGCCGATGCTGCCGATGGGGGGGTGGCTGAACACAACGGTGGCGATGTTGTGATAGTCGAGCCGGCTGTGGGGCTGGTTGCCAAAGAGGCGGTCTGCCAGGCGGCGGCCGGCGGCGATGGCCACCGGGGTGAGTGCGGCCCGACCCGTGACATCGCCAATGGCGTAAATGCCGGCAACATTGGTGTTCTGGTACTCATCGGTGGGAATGAAACCGCGCACGTCGCACAGTACGCCGCTTGCCTCGATATTGAGCTGATCGCTATTGGGCGCACGGCCGATCGCCCAGATCAGGGTGTCAAAATCCTCCAGCTCCGGCCCGTCGTGAAGCACGACGGAGAGGCCGCCTTTTTCTGACAGGGTGATGTCTTCGATGCTGATGCGGCTGCGCAGGTCGATGCCGTCGTCGATCATCTGCGTTTTGAGGGTGGTGCGAATCAGTGGGTCAAAGGCGCCCAGTGGCTCATCGCTTCTCAATAGGAGTGAGACCTGGCTGCCCAGCGCATTGAGCACGCCGGCAATCTCAACACCAATGTAACCGCCGCCAACCACGGCGACTTTGCGCGGCAGTGCTTCCAGTTCAAAGAAGCCATCAGAGGTTATGCCCAGCTCTGCTCCGGGAATGTTGGGCAGCAGTGGCCGCCCGCCGGTGGTGATCACGACGTGATCAGCGCTGTAGCGATGACCATCAACCTCCACCGTGTGGCCGTCGATAAAACGGGCGTAGCCCCGGATCAGTGCCACGCCGGCCTTACTCAGGTTGGCGTCGTGAAGGGTGTTGAGGCGGTCGACATAGTGATCCCGCTTCTGTTTGAGTGTCGGCCAGCTGAACGGCGGGGCCTTGAGGTTGAAGCCGTAGTCCGGGGCATCTTGCAGGGCCTGGGCGATGTGAGCCCCGTTCCACATCACCTTTTTAGGCACACAACCGACATTGACACAGGCACCGCCCAAGCGTCCTCCTTCGATTACCGCTGTCTTTGCACCGTGGGCCGCTGCCCGCTTACAGACGGCCAGCCCACCGCTGCCGCCGCCAATGGCGATGAGGTCGTAGTGTGTTGTCATTCAGAGGGCTTCCTGTAAAGTCGATAGATGATCGGTGAATGCTGGAATTTAGCAAGTCGTTGTGATTCAGGAGAATAGTATGGATGTGAGCACGTTTATTGTCATTGCTGTGGTCGTGGTTGTACTGGTTTACGCCATCATGATCTACAACAATCTGGTCAGACTCAAGCACGGGGTTTCTCAGGCGTGGTCGAATATCGATGTGTTGCTGAAGCAGCGCCACGATGAACTCCCCAAGCTGGTGGAGACCTGCAAACAATTCATGGGCTATGAGCAAGAGACGTTGCGCCAGGTCATGGAGGCTCGTTCGCGTGTGGCCGAGGCACGGGAAGCGGGGGATGTGGCGGCACTGGGCCCCGCAGAGACCCAGTTGCGCTTGGGCCTGGGCAACCTGTTTGCTGTTGCCGAAGACTACCCGGAGCTCAAGGCCAGCGAGAGCTTTCAGCATTTGCAGAGCCGTATCAGCGGGCTGGAAAATACCATCGCCGATCGGCGGGAGTATTACAACGAGGCTGTGAACAATAACAACGTGCGCATCGAGCAGTTTCCCGATGTGCTGATCGCTCGTAAATTTGGTTTTACCGCACGGGATCTGTTGGAGTTCAGCGATGAGGAGAAGAAGGACGTCGATCTCAAGTCCCTGTTTGGGTAGCCCTTGATGGAGGAGATGGCAAGCAAAATACGGCAACTTCCAGCGGCTGAGTTCTGGATCGTCTGGAGTGTGTTGGTGCTGGGGGCGGCCGCTGCGTTTTACTACGCTTTTCGGCAGTGGCGACGGGCTCGCATTATTGAGGATGCACCCACGGCGAAAATTCGCTCTGCCCCGCAGGGCTACGTCGAGCTGGAGGGGGTGGGCAAGATGATGGCCGGGGAGCCGATCATTTCGCCGCTGACGGCCAAAAACTGCCTCTGGTTCCGCTACAAGGTGGAGCGCAAAGAGGTTGTCCATATCAAGGGCAGTCGCACGACGCGCTGGCGAACCGTTGAGCAGGGGGAGAGCGATGCGCTGTTCTTGTTGGAGGATGAGACGGGTCAGTGCGTGATCGACCCCGAGGGGGCTGAAGTGACACCGCTGGACAAGCTTGTCTGGTATGGCGACAGCCCCAGGCCGCTGGATGTCCCTCTGCTGGCGGCGGGCCGAATCGGTTTTGGGGCGAATTATCGCTATACCGAGACCTTCATTATGGTTGGCCAGCCCCTTTATGTGCTGGGAAATTTTCAGACGATCCGCGCGACAGACGGCTATTCGCGCGCCGAAATTGCCCGAGACCTTATTCGGGCCTGGAAAAATAAACCCGCCCTGCTGCTGGATCACTTTGATTTGAACCGGGATGGCGAAATCGACACGACCGAGTGGGAGAAGGTTCAGCAGCTGGCTCAGCGCAAGGCTGCGGCGGAGTATCGCAAGCGATCCCGGGAGCCCGATACGCACATGGTTTGTCAGCTCGAAGATGGGCACCGCCCCTTTCTGCTCTCTTCGCATCCTCAACGGGATCTCACCCGGCGCTATCGTCAGCAGGCCATCATCGCTCTGGTGCTTTTCTTCGCTGTGGGGGGGATCTCTGCCTGGGCTCTGGCCGCCAGGACTGTCGGGGCACATATTTCCGGCTAGCGGGTGTTTGCTATCACAGTTTGCGCGGGACCAAAATAGGGCCTAGTGCGTATTAAATTTCCAAAGAAATGTGAACACATGCTATATATTGCGGCTTGGTATTTGCCTATTCTCTCGCCAATGCTAGTCTTGGAGGGAGGGAATGGTGTGGTTCGGTCTTGAAATGTGGACTCAGGGACGGGAAATTTGGTGGGAAAATCTGTGCATATCCTGAAATCGACTTTGGCGCTGGCGATGTTTTTTGCTGCGGGCGGAGCCGTGGCCGCAGAGTTCACCCTGAACTTCATGCCCAGTGCGGACAGAAATACCAGCGCGTCTGCATACCAGTGTAATCGCGATGGTTTTGGTGCCTGCCGGGCGTATGGGAATTACGTGAATTTTGAACCCACTCCGTTTCTGATGGAGGAGGTTGTGGTGGCGGGAGTGAACTATGTGCACGTCATTGTGGGCGATCCGGTCGATGGCTTCGCCCAGGAGTTTTACATCGAAGGCACCAATGGGTCGAGTGCAGACACATATAACGCAGCCTCCTCCTACAGTCTTGCTGAAAACCACCCCGTTAGCGGCACGCCGGGCCTGGGCCCGTTGACTGGTCCGGGCAATGCCTCCGCAAATCCGGAAAGGGTCATTATGCGCCAGGTGGTTGGTGGTGAGTGGGACGCGGCAACCACGACCTGGAGTTGTGGGGCCTCTACGTTCTGTAATGAATTTCTTAAAGATATTTTGCTGGCAAAGCCCCGCATTACCCAGACCGTCATCGACGGAGACATGACCTCTTTTTTCGATATGGATATGCGGGGCTCAGTCTACTCCGGCCAGGCGCTGGCAGACATGGTGAGTGCCCCGGTGATTAACTCGGTCACCGTGCAGGGTGTCGCTGCGGGTGATTTTGCCATGACGCCGGAATACACCAGTGACTCCGTCGTTAGCGGCGGGCGTTTTATCTATACGGAAGGCCTTGGAATTCTGGGTAGTGAAGGAACATACACCTACGCCGAAGGTGATTTCGATACGGCTGCGGAAGACTGGACAATCTACCGTGACCCGGATCCTGCCGTGAACCCGGATATTAACCTGTAGACCCTGCTCGCTTTTAACTGTTTCCCTTTGCCTGCTATTCCCCCGGCAGATAGTCGTTGTGCTGTCGGCCCGTTTCTGATTTCATTGGTTTTATTTTTCTCTTAAGGGCACCTCTGTCAATTCTGGATGTAACGGATTTGGGGTTTAAGGTGCGCTCTCATGAATTAATAAAGGTGCCCTTAACTGCCATCTGATGCTTTTCAGGTGTTGATTCAACGTAAATTTCATTGAGGATTACTGAATGTCCAACCCGTTGTTGAGTCTGGAGGGGCTGCCTCCTTTTTCCAAAATCGAGCCGGAACACGCGGAGCCGGCCATCGATCAGGTCATAAAGGAAAACCGTCAGGCGGTGGCAGAGATGCTTGCCACAGTGGATCGCTATAGTTGGGAAAATCTTGTGCATCCATTGGAGCAGCTGGAGGAGCGTCTGGGAAGGGTTTGGTCGCCTATCAGCCATATGAATTCCGTGGTTAATAGCGAGGCGCTGCGCGATGCTTATAACGCCTGTTTGGCCAAGTTGTCAGATTATGCCACCGAAATGGGGCAGAATGAGGCGCTGTTCGCTGCTTTTAAACAGATTTCAGAGAGTGATGAGTACCCCCGTCTCGCCGCCGCCCAGAGGAAGATTATAGACAACGCCCTGCGCGATTTTCGTCTCTCCGGAGTGGATCTCAGTGAAACAGACAAGGCGCGTTACAAAGCGGTGATGCAGGAGTTATCTGCCCTCAGCAGCAAATTTGAAGAACATGTACTGGATGCCACCAATGGCTGGAGCATCCAGATCGTGGACGAAGCGCGTCTGAGCGGTTTGCCCGACTCGGCAATAGCGATGGCAAAACAGACCGCCAGCCGGGAGAAGGTGGAGGGCTGGCTTTTTACGCTGGAGTTCCCCTCCTATCTGCCTGTCATGATGTACGCCAAAGACCGGGAGCTGCGCTGCGAAATGTACACCGCTTACGTCACCCGTGCTTCTGATGAAGGCCCTCACGCCGGGCGGTGGGATAATACGCCGGTTATGGAGCAGTTACTGGCCTTGCGTCACGAGGCCGCCCAGTTGTTGGGTTTTGCCAACTACGCAGAGCGCTCTATTGCGACCAAAATGGCGGCGTCGACGGATCAGGTGCTGGCTTTTTTGAACGATCTGGCTGAACGGGCGTTGCCGATGGCGGGCCAGGAGCTGGAAGAGGTTCGCGCCTATGCCAAAGAGCATTTTGACGTTGATGCGCTGGAAGCATGGGATATCCCCTTCTACTCGGAAAAGCTGCGTCAGCACCGTTATGCCATTACCCAGGAAGAGCTAAAACCCTATTTCCCTGAAGACCGAGTGTTGGCGGGGATGTTTACTGTGGTCAACAAGCTGTATGGCATCGAAATCAGCGAGATCAAAGGGGTGGATGTGTGGCACGAAGATGTGCGCTTTTTCGAAATCGAGGATGCCCAGGGTAATGTGCGGGGGCAGTTCTACCTCGATCTTTATGCCCGCCCCCACAAGCGTGGTGGTGCCTGGATGGATGATTGCACCACCCGAATGCGTAT
>JALTMR010000216.1 GCA_027001525.1 Gammaproteobacteria bacterium | reverse complement strand
GATTTCTCCTATGTCGTGTGCTTGGCGGCTCACGACTAGGAGTTTTCCCGATGGACTCCAGGATCTGTCAAACTTCTGCTGTCTCCCCGGCAGAGCCGGGGGATTTCCCATTATTGGTTAATGCATCACAAAAGGAACGAAGCCGTTGGTTCGTTATTCCGGAGCACATTGTCCAGCCCCCACACAGCCCCTTGGGGCGACCCAGACCAAAAACAATGGAAATCACTAAGGAATTAAGTCGACGTTCACCGAGCCTTCTATATTATAATCGGCCGCTCTTAGAAGTAACCTCTATTCATAATTTGGATTTAAAGATGGAAAAAGATCTCGACCCCAGTCTCCAGAAGCACAGCACGGCGCTGGAAAAAGCTTTTGACAAGATCATGACACCTTTTGAGGAGTTTATTCACCACGAAACTACCAGTGGTATTTTACTGATGGTCTGTGCGGTTATCGCCATAGTCATCGCAAACTCCACGCTCTATGCCGACTATCTGAATGTGCTTCATACCAGCTTCTCGATCTCACTCGGCCCCTGGGTGCTTGATAAATCAGTGCATCACTGGATTAACGACGGCCTGATGGCACTGTTTTTCTTCGTGGTGGGCCTGGAGATCAAACGTGAAGTGCTCGTGGGCGAACTCTCCGACATTCGCCAGGCCTCACTGCCCATCGTTGCCGCAATCGGGGGCATGGTGGTACCGGCGGCGCTGTACTACAGCATCAACGCCGGCGGCGAAGGTGTGGCTGGCTGGGGCATCCCCATGGCCACGGACATCGCCTTCGCTGTGGGCTGTTTGATACTACTGGGCAGCCGTATTCCCAAGGCGTTGCTGACGTTTCTTGTGGCCCTGGCCATCGTGGATGACTTGGGCGCGGTAGTGGTCATCGCGATTTTTTACACAGATCAGATTCACACCAACGCACTGCTTCTTTCGGCGCTCTTTTTTGGTATTTTAATCGCTTTCAATTTGCTGGGAATTCGCAAGCCGTTGCCCTACTTCATCATAGGTCTGTGCCTGTGGATCGCCATGTTGAAGTCAGGCGTCCACGCCACCTTGGCGGGGGTACTGACCGCCCTGACCATTCCTGCAACAACCAAATATGACCCGATCCAGTTTGGCCAGGTCATGCGCACGCTGCTGGATAAATTTGATCGCAGCCATATTCCTGGAAAATGTTTAATGACCAACGTCAAACAGCGGTCGATTTTGCAAACATTTGAGAATGGCATTCATATGGGAGAATCTCCCCTGCAACGCCTTGAGCACAACATGCATGCCCCGGTCGCTTTTCTCATCATCCCCATTTTCGCCCTGGCCAATGCGGGTGTGCCCATTGAGTTTAGCGGCATGGGAGATGTGCTAGCCGACCCCATCACCATCGGCATCATCACCGGCCTGGTGCTTGGAAAGTTTATCGGCATAGCCGGTTTCTCCTGGATCGCCATCAAAGCCGGATTCGGAAGCTTACCCAAGGGGGTGAGTTTCAGTCAGATCTGCGGAGTGTCCGTATTGGCGGGGATTGGCTTTACCATGTCCATCTTCATCGGTGAACTTGCCTTTACAGGCCAACCCGAGAATTTGCTCATGGCGAAAACAGGCATTTTGTTGGCCTCGTTAATGGCAGGTATTATCGGCGTCACCTGGTTACTGATGTGCAGCAAACCTGGGGAAGATTCGCAGCAACAATAGCCGTGCTGTGCCACCGCTGTGACAAGGGGGCTTCGGCCCCTTTGTTGTATCTGCCACTTCAAATGCGATCAAATTGATGGATTACGAACTTCGACGGGGTATTTACGGTCAATACAAAGCCCGGTTTTCAATGGGGCATGAAGCCCTCGGTTTATGGCTAACAGAGGAGCTGAAGACAGATACCCTGTTGATTTCTACCTTGTTGAACGAGATTGAAAAATTACAAAACAAGCAGTGCTGGGAATATTGTCATTCAGGCCATGAGTTCACTCTAACCATGAACCAGGATGGCATTGAAGTACGTGCAACACTGCTCGACGAATCAGCTGATGAGGCACCGGGGGAACTCAGCCACTATGACCAGGAGTCTCAAGCCGGCTGTGGGCTGGATGATTTTCGCCATCTGCTGGAGGCCTGGAAACAATTTATGCACGCGTCAAATTCCCCCGGCTCTATTTATTAACCCGGCCACAATATAGATCGTGTTCAGGGCTCCAGGCGTCTTCCAGTCAAGGCGTCACTTACAGGCAATACCCAATGGCCAGAGTGATAACGCCGAGCTGGGAGACGCCTGGTGCCCCTAACCGATTGATGATTAAAGAAAGGCCACCGTGTGCCGCCGCGCGGGCTGCGTTATCAAAGCTTGCAGTAGGCCCACTACAACTGCGCTTTGATGCCTTGCCGCACAGCAGCACACAGTGGCTAAATACGATCTATATTGTGGCCGGATTAATAACGATCTAGGCCGAAAATTGTTCCGCTAACAACTCAAGTTCCCGCCTGGCTTTTTTGTGACCATGTTTTTCCGCTTGGCGGTACCACATGAAAGCCTGGTTCAGGTCTTGAGCGACGCCCCAGCCGTTGCGATATAGTTGGCCAAGATAAAATTGTGCCTCGATATCACCTTGCTTTGCAGCCAGGGTAAACCAGTGAACCGCCTGGGAGAGATTTTGGTGAATCCCTTCCCCATTCATGTAGAGCAATGCCAGATTAAACTGTGCCGTGGGTTCCCCACGATTGCCAGCAAGTTGATACCACTGCGCTGCAGCTTCAATATCGCGTGCTACACCAATGCCTTGATGGTACATGTAACCAAGACTGCTCAGGGCGCTGGCGTATCCCTGGTTAGCTGCTGCTGTAAACCAGTGGATCGCTTGAGCAAAGTCCTGCTTTACCGCCGTACCCGTGCGATACATGAAACCGAGATTTGTCTGGGCGGCTGGATGGCCTTGTTCCGCAGCCAGCAAAAACCACCGATATGCCCGCTTGGCATCAGGCAACAGACCCTCGCCATTGAGAAACATGAAGCCAATGCTGGCCTGAGCTTCGGCGTGCCCCTGGGAGGCTGCCTTTTGCAACCACTCCCAGGCCACGCCGTAGTCCTGCTCTACACCCTCACCTTTTTTGTACATATAGCCCAAGCTGTATTGGGCATAGCTGTAGCCCTGTTCGGCGGCCTTTCGATACCAGTGAAGGGTCTGATTAAAGTCGCGGCTAACGCCCTCGCCATAGTAGTACATGTCACCTACTGTGTACTGTGCGGCCGCGAAACCGCTATCAGCTGCCTTGCGTAGCCACTTCAGCGCCAGCCAGGTATTTTGTGGAACACCTTCACCCTTGGTGTACATAAAGCCGAGACTGAACTGAGCATAGGGCAGGCCTTTGACAGCCGCCTTGCGATACCAGTGTGCTGCTTTTGCATAGTCCAGTTCACCGTGATCACCATAGTAGTAGCTGTCACCCACCTGAGCCAACTCATCAGGGCTCATGGCCTCGCTCTGGTTAATGCCACAGATCTGCCCAAACTCTGCTGCACTGGTATCACTGAAACAGGTCAATTCGGCGCTGTTATTTAGTCGCTGGCCTGGCGTATCATTCACGTAGGCATGGCTACTGGCAGAAAACAGAACAAACGCTGACAAAATCAACTTCGGCCATTGCTTTAGGGTTCCGTTATCCACTAAAATTCCCCTTGTTAACTGCTGAATGAAAATAACGTTGGCTTGTCCGGAATCTGCTGAAAAATTCATTTTCGGCACTCACCCTCACCCGAGCGATTTGATCTCAGTAAACCTACTGGTTGTAACGGAAATTTGGTTAAATTCTTTAGGGCACCTCTATTAATTCTGGGTGCGGCAGATTGAATCCCAAATTTGTTACATCCAGGCGCAAATTGCGGGTAATAGCGGGACTATTGCCAAAATTTGCAACGCCGATGTGGCGGATTTGGGGTTTAAGATGCGCTTTCATGAATTAATAGAGGTGCCCTTTAGTGTCCTTCGTTCAGCACCAACCTGAGCCGCTTTGTTAATAAGCTCCTTAAGTTATATTCATCCATGCCGCTGAATGCCCTAACCAAGTCACTCCCTTCAATCTGTTTTTAATAAATTTGTCACCTGCAAGTGGTAGTAATGAATCGTTTTCTCAAGATATTGAAGTTAGGCCAATAAGCATGCATTCCGACCAGCCTCCCCGCAAAAAAACCTTGCTAGTTATTCTCGATGGGTTTGGTATTAGCAGCAGTAAAATAAATAACGGTATCAGCGCGGCGAATACCCCCAACCTCGATCGCTATTTCAATGCATTCCCCACCACCCACATTGAGGCCTCTGGCCACGCGGTGGGACTACCTGATGGCCAGATGGGAAACTCTGATGTTGGGCACTTAACGCTCGGTGCCGGGGCGATTATGCGCCAGTATCTGGTCAGCATTGATGATGCCATCAGAGACGGGAGTTTTTATCACAACGGCGTACTCAAGGCGGCCATCGCAAAAGCGAAACAGGCCCAACGTCCCGTTCATCTCATCGGCCTGGTCTCCACTGGAGGCGTTCATAGCCATCTGAACCACCTCCTGGCTTTGATTGAAATGTGCCGCCGCGAAGAGGTACGCCCCCTGCTTCACATGATTACTGATGGTCGTGATACCGCTCCTCACTCCGCCGGTGAGTATATTGACGTGGTCAATGAGGCGTTGGACAAGGCCAACGGCGCTGTGGCCAGCGTTTCAGGGCGATACTACGCCATGGACCGCGATCAACGCTGGGAGCGAACCGAGGCGGCCTGGCAGGCGATGGTTTGCAATAAGGGTCGCCAGGCCGGTGATCTCTTTTGCGCCATTCACGAGGCCCACGAAGCGGGTGAGTCCGATGAGTTTATCCGACCTACCGTGCTGCCCGGGGCTCAGCCTTTAGGTGCCCAGGATTCGGTTATTTTCTTTAATTTCCGTAAAGACCGTACTCGCCAGCTTACCGCGGCACTGGTACAACATGATTTCTCCCGCTTTAATCGCGGTGATTATCGTCCGCTCGAAGTGACCTGTATGACCAACTACGATCCGGACTACCATCAGCCCTACGCTTTCGTTCAGGAGCGCCCTGATACCACCCTGGCAGAGATTGTCTCCGCCGCCGGGCTCAGTCAGTTTCATTGTGCCGAGACGGAGAAATACGCCCACGTTACCTACTTCTTCAATGGTGGCCGGGGTGAGTGCTACCCGCGGGAAGAGCACAAAATCATCCCCTCACCCGATGTCAGCACCTATGATCTCGCGCCGGAGATGAGCGCTGCGCGTGTTGCCGACGCGGTAATCGAAGCGATGGAAGATCAGAAACACGCCTTCATCGTGGTAAATTTTGCCAACGGCGACATGGTTGGACATACCGCCGTACGCGAAGCCGTTATCAAGGCGGTTGAGACTCTGGACGAGGAGGTGGGGCGCCTTCTGGATACCGCGATCATGGAAGGATACACTGTGGTGCTAACAGCGGATCACGGTAACTGCGAACAGTTGGTTGATGAAGTCACCGGCAAGCCCCATACGCAGCATACAACCAATCGGGTCCCCTGCATGATCATCGACCAGGAAAACTGGGTGCT
>JALTMR010000215.1 GCA_027001525.1 Gammaproteobacteria bacterium | reverse complement strand
GTGAGTATGCCGAAGGGCTTTGGGATTGCTCAAAAGTTTCATCTAAATAAGTAAAGAAATGGTGCTTTGAAGACGAATAGTAATGCCCCCTTGTCCAGGAAACGTATTTTATTTCTTGTAAGCTCGATGGAAGGTGGAGGGGCCGAGCGCGTTGCTTCTCGGCTCTGTAATGCTTGGGTGGGTGAAGGCCACGAGGTGCTTCTTATGCCTACCTATTCGGGCCGTGGTGGTTGTGCCTATCCACTCGATTCCCGTGTTCATCTTGAGTTTCTTGCTGATTATGTGGGGACGATGCGGAAGACTCCGTTATCGAGTTTGAAACGTTTGCTGGCTCTCAGGAAGGTAATTCGGGATTATTCGCCAGATGTAATTGTTTCTTTTCTAACGCATGTCAATGTCGTGGCGATAGTAGCCGCTTTAGGCCTCGGTGTTTCGGTTGTTGTCTCTGAACGAATATATCCTCCGCTGCTTCCCCTTCCCTTGTTTTGGCGAGCTACCCGTTGGCTAATGTATCCTCAAGCTAGCTGTGTGGTTATGCAGACTCAGTTGGGGTTGAAGTGGATTGAATCTCATTGTGCGGGTATAAACGCTAGAGTAATTCCTAATCCAATTGGTAGAACTTTGCCCAAGAATGGTCTGGTTATTGAGACAAACAAATGGGTGGAGGCGGATAGAAGGGTATTGCTGGCGGTCGGTCGTTTGAATGTTCAGAAGGGGTTTGATTTGCTCCTGGAGGCATTTTTTTCCATATCCAAGAAATTTCCCAATTGGGATTTGGTTATTTTGGGCGAAGGTGCAGAGAGACAGGCTTTGGAGGCTCAGCGAGAGGCCCTTGGGCTGGGAAGGCGCGTATATATGCCGGGCAGGGCAGGCAATGTGGGGGAGTGGTATGAGTGTGCCGATTTGTATGTCATGACATCGCGCTACGAAGGCTTTCCAAACACATTGCTTGAAGCTATGGCTCATGGTCTGCCAGTAGTTAGCGTTGATTGTGATACGGGGCCTCGTGACCTAATTTCTGACGAAGTAAATGGATTGCTTGTTCCACTGGAGCAGGGCGTGGGTGGGTTAAGCAAGGCACTTCAACGCTTGATGAGCGACGATGCTCTATTGAAGCAGATGGGGCAAGAAGCCATCAAGGTTCGAGATATATACTCAATGGAAAAAATTGGCACTGCTTGGGCTGAAGTACTGAAGTTGAATGCGTAGATGGTTAATGCAATAAAGAATTCGTTTACGCAACTTTCTGCAGTGAACAATCACGGTTCCGTGGGTTATCAACTTCTTGTTGTTTTTATTGCTTTTGGTTATGGCGGTGTGCTGTCTGCCCTTCCCCTGGA
The DNA here is from genome assembly GCA_027001525.1 of Gammaproteobacteria bacterium. Classification (GTDB taxonomy): domain Bacteria; phylum Pseudomonadota; class Gammaproteobacteria; order Tenderiales; family Tenderiaceae; genus JALTMR01. Next base: position 4,234 of record JALTMR010000215.1, on the reverse strand, counting down.
GGTGTTTAGTGATCGGGTGAATTACCTTAATTACGCGGCTAATTCATGGGATATTTTGGTACGGTATTGGTCGACGGGTCTATCAGTTGGTTTGTTTAATGAGCCATTGTGGTTGCTGCTAAACTCAGTCCTAGCCCAGGTATTTTCACCGGAGACAGTGTTGCGGTTGATTATCTTCGGCTCAGCTGCGTTGGTGGCCTGGCAGGTGTTAAGGCAGGACTCGCGCTATTTTTTTATTCTGTTAGTTTTTTTGTTATTGCCTCAGGTCGTTGGCTACCATATTACTGGTCTTCGTCAAGGAGTCGCTATTGCTCTGTTTCTGACAGGCTGGTATGTACAAAAGCGGTCCTGGCGTTGGCTGTTGATTGGGATGACCCCTTTTGTTCATGCCTCCTTCTTCTTTGTTATCTTGTTGCTGGCCCTGACCGGCATTGCCCGGCAGTTGAAATTGGCGACCGATCTTCGTACGTTGTTATTTGTATCAGCGGGGCTTGGGACCAGCGTGATGTTGGGTCCGTTTGTGGCAATGGTGGGGGCAAGGCAAGCGGAGGTTTATAGCTTTTCGACGGCGAATGTTAGCGGGTTGGGTTTCCTGTTTTGGACAGCTATTTTTTTTATTATGTGTCTGCAAGGGCGAACCTTTATTCGTCAATATGCCTTCGAATACGGGGCTGTTGTCTTCTATCTTTCGACCTATTTCTTGATAGAAGTTACAGGGCGAATTTTTGAAAGTACTCTGTTGTTGGTGTTGATGGCCGGGTTGCATCTGTCAGGGTGGCGTCGTCAATTATTTATTGCGATGATTATTGGTTACGGTGCACTTCAGTATTTGCTCAGAGTTCGTGAGCCGTGGCTGGGTTTTGGTGCAACATGAATATAAAGCGCCCTCGCGTGCTGCATATTATTACTGGTTTAGCAACAGGGGGAGCAGAGCGTGCGCTATATAATCTGCTGGATGGTGGTCTATCCGAGCGTTTTGATTCCCATGTCATATCGTTGGGTGGTGAAGGCACCATTGGGCCAAAGCTGAATGAACTGGGAGTGTCTGTTTCTGCCCTGAATATGGGGGCTGGAACTAGCTCGATCCTGGGGCTAAAGAGACTGTACGGGCTGGTAAGACTGCTTCAGCCCGACCTTATTCAGGGTTGGATGTATCATGGGAATCTTGCCGCCTCCACAGCACGTTTTTTTGCTCGGGGGCAGCCTGCGTTGAGTTGGAATATACGACATTCTCTATACGATCTCTGTGACGAAAAAGCAGTGCTCCGCCAAGTGATTCGAGCCAATCGTCTGTTGTCTTATACCCCTGATGCCCTGTTATACAACAGTAGGTTATCGCAGCAGCAGCACGAACATTTCGGTTTTTCATCGCGATGTTCGGAGGTTATCCCTAATGGTATCAACTTGGAGCAATTTCTCTTTTCACTTGAGAGTCGTCATAAAATTCGCCTCGAACTGGGTATATCACGGGATGCTTTGGTTGTGGGGCATGTGGCGAGGCTGCATCCCATGAAAGATCACTCCACATTCCTGCAGGCGGCGGTCACTCTTGCCCAGCGATATACCCAAATTCATTTTATGTTGAGTGGCCGGGGCGTATCGCTGGATAGTGAGATGCTGGCCCAGTTAATACCCACACAGCTGCGTGACAGGTTTCACTTGCTCGGTGAACGAGGGGATGTGGCTGATGTGATGAGTGCTATGGACGTGTTCTGCCAAAGCTCATGGTCTGAGGCTTTTCCAAATGTTTTGGGTGAGGCGATGGCGATTGGCTTACCTTGCGTTGCGACAGACGTTGGGGATAGTGCTTTGATTGTTAATGATACAGGGGTGCTGGTGCCGCCTCGAGATCCCCAGGCGTTGACATCGGGAATCGAAGTAGCTTTGGGGTTGTCGGGAGATCGGCGGCGTGCTTCAGGAGGACGGACCAGGGCACGGATTGAAAAGTTGTTCGCTCTAGAGGCGATAGTGGATCAGTACGCAGAGTTGTATTGGCAGTTGATGGGCAATAAAGGAAGAGATTGATCCATGTGTGGCATTGTTGGTTATTGGGATAAAAGAGGTGCGGATGTCTCGGTTGTTGAGCGTATGGCCGAGAAAATTCAACACCGGGGCCCGGATGATGCCGGGGCGTGGGTGGATAAAAATAATGGACTGGCGTTGGCGCATCAACGCCTATCTATTCTTGATCTTTCTCAAGCGGGCCACCAACCGATGGCCTCCCCCTGCGGGCGCTATACCCTGGTTTATAACGGTGAGATATACAACCATCAGGACGTGCGGAAGGAGCTGGAGCAGCAGCATGCTCACTTTGACTGGCGCGGACATTCTGATACTGAAACCTTGTTAGCGGCACTGCGATATTGGGGGATGGAGGAGACTCTCAAGCGTCTAAACGGTATGTTCGCTTTCGCATTTTGGGATAAGTCTGAGCGCACTTTGTATTTAGCGCGGGACAGGATGGGAGAGAAGCCGCTGTATTACGGACAGAGTGGTGGAGCCTTTCTGTTTGGCTCGGAGCTAAAAAGCTTTGTTGTACACCCGCAGTGGCAAGGTGCTGTTGATCGTAATGCGCTAACGCTTTATCTACGCCATAACGCAGTCCCTACGCCCTGGAGTATTTATCAGGGAATAAGTAAGTTGCCAGCGGCTCATTTTGTTGTCATTCGGGAGTGTGGGGGTAGCGTATCGGAACCACAGTGTTATTGGAGTTTAGCCAGCATAGCCCAAGCTGGTGCGCGAAGGGCCGGGGGGTCACCGGAGGAGCTCACCGATGAGCTGGATGCTTTGTTGCGAGATGCCGTGGGCAAGCGGATGGCAGCAGATGTGCCTCTTGGTGCTTTTTTGTCCGGTGGGTTCGATTCAAGTATGGTGGCTGCATTAATGCAGGCTCAGTCCTCTCAGCCAGTGAAGACATTTACTATCGGTTTTAATGAAAAAGGGTATAACGAAGCAGTACACGCTAAAGCGGTTGCAAAGCACCTGGGAACAGACCACACAGAGCTTTATGTCACTCCTGAGGAGGCGATGGATGTCATTCCCCGTTTGTCATCTATTTGGGATGAGCCCTTTTCAGATTCTTCTCAAATTCCAACACTGCTAGTCAGCGGACTGGCTAAAAAGGATGTGACGGTTTGTCTCTCTGGTGACGGTGGAGATGAGTTGTTTTTTGGCTATCATCGGTACACCAAGGGCGACCAGGTCTGGCGTATGCTTCGTCTATTGCCTGTTTCGATAAGGAAATTGGTGGCTAAATTAGTACGCGTTTTCCCTGGTGAAACTCTGGAGTCTTTGTTTCGCTTGCTTCCAGGGCGTTATCAAGTTAAACATTTGGCAGACCGACTGCCAAAGTTGGCAGATATCATAACTATGCCCACCGGGGAGTCTTACTACCATCGTTTGGTCTCCCACTGGAAGTCGCCGGCTGATTTGGTCATCGGAGGTCATGAGCCCGATACTCTGTTTAGCATGAAAGACAAGTTACCCCGGTTGCCGGGGCTGCCAGAGATGATGATGTATTTGGACAGTATGACCTATCTGCCTGATGATATTCTGACAAAGGTGGATAGAGCCAGTATGGCTGTTAGTCTTGAGGCGCGTGTTCCGTTGCTTGATCACAGATTGGTGGAATTTGCCTGGAATGTGCCTACTTCACTGAAGTATCGTGAAGGGAAGAGTAAATGGTTATTACGCCAAGTGTTGTATCGCTATCTTCCTCGTGAGTTGATGGATCGTCCAAAAATGGGGTTTGGCGTGCCTATTGAGCACTGGTTGCGGGGCCCTTTACGGGATTGGGCGGAGTCTTTGCTGAATGAAACCAGATTGAAAGAAGAGGGTTTTTTTGATCCTGTGCCTATCCGTAACATGTTGAGGGAACATGTCAGCGGCGAACGTCGTTGGCACTACTATCTGTGGGATATTCTGATGTTTCAAGCTTGGCTTGAGGAGCAAAAGCGTTGAGTTCCTCTCGAAAGAAAATTCTATTTCTTGTCACAGAGGACTGGTATTTTTGTTCCCATCGTTTGCCTTTGGCTATTGCTGCCCGTGAAGCTGGATATGATGTTTGTGTCGCGACCCGTGTTCAAGCGCATGGGGATAGGATTAGGGGTGCTGGTCTGACTCTGCTTCCTATTTCGATGCGCCGTCGTAGCAAGAATCCATTTTCTGAATTGAAGGCGATATTCGAACTGGTAAATATCTATCGTAGAGAAAAGCCCGACGTGGTGCACCATGT
>JALTMR010000214.1 GCA_027001525.1 Gammaproteobacteria bacterium | reverse complement strand
GGGTTTCAATCTCCTGATCATCCCCCTCGTCAACACTGGAGGCCAGCAGCTCAAAAGCTGGGGCCAGACGGGAAACATAAGGCTCAGCATCAAACAGCCCGGCAATCTCCGCCCCTTGCTGCGCCTTCGCCACCAGGGCTTTTGACGCCACCACATCCTCCTGACAGCCGGCGAGCGCCGACGCCAGAAATCCCGGCAACACCACCCCCTGGCCAGCATCCCAGCGGGCCTGAATCGTCGCCCTTGGCGGCATCTCCTCATCGGCCTGTTGTGCCACCCAGGCCACGCCGTACCCGCGCCGGCCCAGCCAAACAGGCGCAGTCACACCCGCCTTTGATGCGGCGCGCTGTGCAGCGGCCTCGCTGGTGTCGCCACTGGCCAGGTACAGCAGTGATCTCTTATTCCCAGAACCTTTGTTTGGATCGGCCATCTAACCCTCTCATGCGCCTTGAATTGCCGGGGCTTATTGTCCGCGGATATTGAAACCCGGCTTATCGCCCGACAGACAAACAGGCAGATAAACAAATTGTCGCCCCAAAACGAGCCCCATATAATAACCCCGATGAAGGCCCAGACCAGAAACTTAGCGCAGCCCCACGGAATGCCACCCCAACCATGACCCGATATGCAGCCCTCGCCGGCACCCTGGCATTGACCTTCGCCAGCCAATCAGCCAGCGCGCAACAGCTCGTTGCTCATGAACAGTACCCGGTTGGCGCAAGACCGGTGGCCATAACCAGCGCCGACTTCAACAACGACGGCTCAGCAGACATCGCCGTACTGAACGAGACCGACAACAGCGTCACCATTCTCATCAATGACGGCAACGGAGCCTTCACCACCGCCGCCACCCTGACCACGGGCAACGCACCCCAGGACATATTGAGCGGTGACTACAACAACGACGCCGCTATCGACCTGGCCATCGCCAACAAAGACGACAACAGCCTCTCCCTCTTCCTTGGCAACGGTGCCGGCGGCTTCACCGAACCGCCGGGCAGCCCGTTTCCCGCCGCCGTCAGCGGCAAAACCCCCAGCGCGCTGGTCAATCTGGACATCAATGGCGATGGCAACCTGGATATCGGCGTAGCCAACCGCGCAGCAACCGCCGGAGCAACACCCAAAGTGTCGATTCTGCCTGGCAATGGCGACGGCTCTTTCCAGGCGCCCGGCGAAGCGGCTGTCGGGCTGTTCCCCAACGACATCGTCAGCGCTGACTTTAATAACGACGGCTTTCCTGACCTGGTCACGGCCAACAGCAACCTGGGCTCCATCAACGACAGCACGATAACCCAAGATGCCAACCTCTCCTTTCTCGCAGGCTCCGCAGGCGGCAATTTGGCTGACAAAGTGGACACGCCTCTCGATTTCCGCCCCTCCGCCCTGGACAGCGGCGACTTTAACGAGGACGGCATTGAAGACCTTGTAGTCATACAGGTCAACAGCGGCGAAGGCAGCAGTCGCATCCATATCCTGCTCGGGCAAGATGCCGATGAAGACGGCCAGGGCGACGGCACATTCGTCACCACAGATGCCACGGCATACGCAGTGGGCATCACCCCTTCCAGCGTGACCAGCCGTGACATCAATGGGGATAGCTATCTTGACCTCGTCGTCACACACCTCGACTCCAACAACCTGCTGACCCTGTTTGGTCATGGCGATGGCACCTTTGCCATGTCAGAGCATTTCTACACCGCAGGCGCCGCCCCCACCGCCCTGACGATCAATGACTTTAACAACGATAGCAGCGATGACCTGGCCATCAGCGCCAGCGACAGCAACAAAGTCGGCATTCTGTTCGGGCGCAGTGACGGCACATTTCAGACCGCCATGACGCGCCCCATCGACACCGCCAGCACCACCCGTCAGCATGGCGACTTCAATAACGACGGGCTGACCGATATCGCCACCCTGACCCCGGCCACCCAGCAACTCGCTGTCCGGCTGAGAAAGCACCGCGACACCTTTGCCGCCACCACAAACCTCCCGCTCAGCGCCACACCCCAGGCACTGACGGTGGCAAAACTCAATGCCGATAACAACGACGACCTGGCCATCATCTACCGCGACAGCACCCAGATGGAGATCTTTCTGGCCACTGAAGAGGGCGCACTCAGCCCCACCTTCGACTATGAACTGATCAGCAGCCCCGTGGCCAACCCCAGCGATATCGTCAGCGCCGACTTCAACAGCGATGGCCATACCGATCTGGCCGTCACCTCCATCAGCTCCAGCGACATTCTCGTCATCCCCGGCCAGGGCGACGGCAGCTTTGGCGACGCCATTCTGCTCGGCACCGGCATCAAGCCCACGCACCTGGTCAGCCGCGACATCAACAAGGACCAGAGCCCCGACCTGATTTCAACCAACGAAGGCTACGACACCCTCGCCGTCATCACCAACAGCGGCAATTTCAGCTTCGACAACCCACGCAACTACCCCCTGAAGGGTGATGTACTGGGCATTCAGAGTGAGGACTACAACAGCGACGGCATCCCCGATTTTCTGGTCAGCTACAAAGACAGCCACGATTTGAAGCTTTTTGCCGGCAACATCAGCGGCAAGGTTGAGCGCACAGTCGACTTCCCCCTGGGGCGCTTCACAAACCACCTCACCAGTGGCGACTTCAACCAGGACCAGATCCCCGACATTGCCGGCACCATCAACGACTCCGCCAGCCTCCTGATGCTCTACGGCAACGGCGACGGCACCTTTCGCCCCGGCGTCAATCTCGCCATGGGCAAAACGGCCAGACTGAACAGCCTGATCACCACCGACAGCAACAACGACGGCATTGACGAGATCGTCATCACTGACGGCGCACGGGGGAAGATCTACGTCGTCGACTCCACCGACGGCATCGCCTATTCGCTGCGCAATACCTACAACAGCACACGCCTTGGCTCATCCGGTGCGGTGAGTCAGGTCATCGCGCTGGACAGCGATCAGGACGGCAAACCAGACCTCGCCGTCACCAACACTGACTCCAGCAACATCGGCGTGCTCAGTGGCGCGGGCGACGGCACCTACGAGGATATCTCCGTCTACGAAACCGGCACGGCCCCCGTCAGCCTGGTCAGCGCCGACTTCAACGGCGACGGCTACCCCGACATCGCCACAGCCAACGAGGCGGACCTCTCCATCCTTCTCAACAACGGAGCCGGTGGCTACGACGAGCCAATTCCTCTCGCCCTACCCGGTGGCGGCACCCGCCCCAGCATGATGACCCTGGGCGACTACAACAAAGACGGGGCCCACGATCTCGTCGTCGCCCTGCCCGACACAGGCCAATTAATTGCCTTTTTGGGCAACACCGCCGCCCCGGGCACCTTTGACAGCGGCGTCGCCATCAGTGGCATCAACCTGCAAGCGCCCTCAGCACTAAGCACCACCGATCTAAACCAGGACAGTTTTGATGACCTGATCGTCACCGACTCGGGCAGCGAAGAGATCGTCATTTTGCAAAATACCGCCACGGGTAACCTCGATTTTACCCAGCTGAGCCAGAACTTCAGCGCCGGGGCCAGCCCCACCTCCCACACCCTGGCTGACCTCAATATGGATGGTGGCGACGACATCATCGTCAGCGGCCGCAATATCTCGGTCATGCTCAATAGCGCCAACTACATCCCCACCCCCTTCACCATCGCCCCGGTGGTTGACGCCGCCATCAGCAGCCCCGCCATCGCCCCCGTGACCACAACCATCAACGGCATCGAGGTGGTTATTTCGCCCGGTAGCGATGCGGTCGACATCCCCGTTGACTCCGCCCCCGTGACCATTAGCGGCCTGGATGGCCGGGCACGGGTGATTGTCGAGCAGGGCCAATACGCCATCAACGGTGCTCCGTTTACGCAGCTGGCGGGGAGCGCGGTCAACGGTGACACTATCGTCGTGCGCCACAACACCGCCTACAGCGCCAACACCACCAGTTACGCCAGCCTCACCGTTGGCGGCTACAGTGAACGCTTCTACGTGACCACCCTGGACGATGGCAGCAAACCCGATGATTTCACCTTCACGGCGATCACCGATGCCGAGCTGGGCAGCTACATCGACTCGGAACCCGTGACCATCACCGGCCTGCGCATTCCCGCCCGCATTTCGGTCCGGGGCGGCTGGTACTCCATCAATGGCGGAGACTTCACCGCCGAGGCAGGCACAATAAACAACAACGACACACTGGTGGCCCGCGTACTGACGCTGCCCAGCAGCTACGAAGCCACCTCCAGCGCAACCCTCACCATCGGCGGGGTCAGCCAGACGTTCAACGTCACCACCGCAGCGGATCAAAGCCCCGACCCCTTTGACTTCCCGGACAAAGCCAACAGCACACCATCGACCCGGGCACTGAGCCCCTGGCGAGTCATCAAGGGCATTAGCGCACCGACCCCCATCAGTATCAAGGGAGGCAAGTATGCCCTGCTTGACGATGCGCAGAACTTTACCGACAAGGACGGCCTGCTGCCCCCCTTCGCCCGCAATGGCAACCCGCAGAAGGTCCGCATCAGCGTCATTGCACCCAAGACATTCAACTCCAGCGTCGAAGTCAGCATCACCATTGGCGACTACACCGACACCTTCACTGTCACCACCAAAGAGGGGGGCAGCCCAGAGACTGTCACAGCAACTCAGGGCGGCGTGGAGGAGCAGAACCTCTTCGGCTGTTCCGTGCGCAGCCGCCAGGGCGACAGCGTCGACCCCACCCTGCCGCTGCTGGTGCTCTTTTCGGCGCTCGCATTGTGGCGGCGGCAGCGCCAGTGAGCCCTTATTTGGATCCCCTCATCGAACTGATATAATCGCTCCGCCATTGCACCGTCGTTAATGAGCAAGCGGATTGGCCGCCCACAGACCAGAGCCTTCCCACAGCCTTCTCAGCACGTTGCTGAACTGGACACCCGCAGACCCCATGAACACCACTCCAGCGAAACCGCACCAAACTCAAAAATTTTCAGCCCTCAGACGCCATATTCAGCAGACCATCGTCGGCCAGGGGCGGCTGGTGGAACGCTTGCTGGTGGGCATACTGGCCGATGGCCACATACTGCTGGAAGGGCTGCCGGGGCTGGCCAAGACCACCGCCGTCCACACCCTGGCTGACGGCATGTCTTTGCGCTTCAAGAGAATTCAGTTCACCCCCGACCTGATCCCCGGCGACATCACCGGCAGCGATATCTTTCTGGCCCAGGAGGGGCGCTTCAAATTTATTGAGGGCCCTATTTTCAACGAAATCATCCTCGCCGACGAGATCAACCGCGCCCCGCCCAAAGTGCAGTCCGCCCTGCTGGAGGCGATGCAGGAGCGTCAGGTCACGGCGGCGGGCACGACCCGGGCGCTGCCTCGGGTCTTTCAAGTCATTGCCACCCAGAATCCGCTGGACCAGGAGGGCACCTACCCGCTGCCTGAGGCCCAGCTCGACCGCTTTATTATGAAGATCGAACTGAGCTATCCGGAACCACAGGACGAGCTGGAGATACTGCGCCGGGAGACCCAGAAGCTGCGCAACAAAGAGCGTTGCAGCACCGAGGCGGTACTGAGCGGGGACGACATCCTGGCCGCCCGCGATGGGGTGAATCAGATC
>JALTMR010000213.1 GCA_027001525.1 Gammaproteobacteria bacterium | reverse complement strand
CGCACCACTGAACTGCGTGAGGCCATTCACGACATCGAAAAATCCGAGATCGGTTACATCAACGGCCAGATGGAACGCCTGCGCCTGGAAGAAAAAGGGTTAGACTACCGCCACGAGGCCGCGCCGCTCAGACGGGCCGAAATCGCTGAAGAGCGCGCCATCCTTGACGCTCAGTACAATCAGCAACAGCGCAAGCTGACTGAACTCTACACCGCCATTAACCGCGACAGCTTCAAGGCCGAGACCACCAGTGGTCAGGTGGTGGAGATCCCGCTGTCGAAGATCATCCGCGCCTTTCAACCCAACGCCATGTCGATGTTCGAGAAGATGGGCCACTACGTTGCCAAGCTGTGGGAGTTTGTCAGCGAGGACCCGCGTGAAGCCAACACCGAAGGCGGCATCTTCCCCGCTATTTTCGGCACCGTCATGATGGTGATGATCATGGCAGTCTTGGTCACCCCCTTCGGCGTGGTGGCAGCCATCTACCTGCGCGAATACGCCAAACAGGGGCCGGTGACCCGCACCATCCGCATCGCCGTCAACAACCTGGCCGGCGTGCCCTCCATTGTGTACGGCGTGTTTGGTCTCGGCTTTTTTGTCTACGTGCTCGGCGGCTCCATCGATCAGATCTTCTACCCCGAAGCCCTGCCCGCTCCGACATTCGGCACCCCGGGTTTGCTGTGGGCCTCCATCACGCTGGCGCTGCTCACCGTGCCGGTGGTCATCGTCGCCACCGAAGAGGGACTGTCACGCATCCCCAGCTCCATCCGCGAAGGCAGCCTGGCGCTGGGGGCAACCAAAGCCGAGACGCTGTGGCGCACCATCGTCCCCATGGCCAGCCCGGCCATCATGACAGGCCTGATTCTCGCCGTGGCCCGCGCCGCCGGCGAAGTGGCGCCACTGATGCTGGTGGGTGTAGTGAAGCTGGCCGCCTCGCTGCCGGTGGATGCCGTCGAACCCTTCATCCACCTGGATAGAAAATTCATGCACCTGGGCTTCCACATCTACGACGTCGGCTTCCAGAGCCCCAACGTCGAGGCCGCCCGGCCGCTGGTCTACGCCACAGCGCTACTGCTGGTGCTGGTGATTATCGCCCTCAACCTGGCCGCCATCGCTATTCGTAACCGCTTGCGCGAAAAATACAAATCAATGGAACACTAGCATCTCGGCCCAGACCAGATGAGAAACTCCAGAATGAACCTCAAGCCACAACCGAGTGTAAAAACACAATGAGTGACAATCGCACATTGAGCCACGGCGTCGACATGAGCGCCCTGAAGCGGGACAGCAACGACAAGCCCAAAGACGAAGAGAGCACCCTGATCGAAGTCAGGGACCTCAAGCTGTTCTATGGCGAAAAACAGGCCCTCAACGGCATCAACCTGCCAATTCCGCGCCAGCGCGTCACCGCCTTTATCGGCCCCAGTGGCTGCGGCAAATCAACGCTGCTGCGCTGCTTCAACCGAATGAACGATCTGGTGGACGGTGTACGCATCGAGGGGAAGATCATGCTGGCGGGAAAGAACATCTACGACCGCAACGTCGAGGTATCCGACCTGCGCCGCCGCGTCGGTATGGTTTTCCAAAAACCCAACCCCTTTCCCAAATCGATCTACGAAAACGTCGCCTACGGCCTGCGTATCCAGGGCATCAACGATCGTCGCCTGATCGACGAGATTGTGGAAAAATCGCTCCGCGGTGCCGCCCTGTGGGATGAGGTCAAAGATCGCCTGCACGACAACGCATTTGGCCTGTCCGGCGGCCAGCAGCAACGTCTGGTCATCGCCCGTGCCATCGCCATCGAGCCCGAAGTCCTGCTGCTCGATGAACCCGCCTCGGCACTCGACCCCATCTCGACGCTGAAGATCGAGGAGCTGATCTACGAACTGAAGTCGAAATACACCATCGTCATCGTCACCCACAACATGCAGCAGGCCGCCCGTGTCTCGGACTACACGGCCTTCATGTACATGGGTGACCTCATCGAGCTGGCTGACACCGATACACTGTTCACCAATCCAGGTAAAAAACAGACCGAAGACTACATTACTGGCCGTTACGGTTAACACGGGGGAGCACCATGGACAAAAATCACATTTCACATCAGTTCGACAACGAACTGGAGAACCTGCGCAACCAGGTGTTTGCCATGGGCGGGCTGGTTGAGCAACAGATCAGAGATGCCGTCGCCGCCCTCACCGAAGGCGACACCGAACTGGCCGAAACCGTCATTCGCAATGACCACAAGGTCAACCGCATGGAGGTGGAGATCGACGAGGAGTGCACCCACGTCATCGCCCGCCGCCAACCGGCGGCCAGTGACCTGCGCCTCATCGTGGCCGTCATCAAAACCATCACCGACCTTGAACGCATGGGCGATCAGGCAGAAAAAGTCGCCCGCATGGGGCGCGGCCTGGCCAATATGGAACGCCCCCGCAGCGGTTACTTTGAAATCCAGACCCTGGGCGAACATGTGCAGACGATGACCCACGAAGCGCTGGATGCCTTTGTCCGCATGGACGTGGATGCCGCCATAAAGGTTGCCAAGAAAGACCTGAAAGTGGATCAGGAATACGAAGGGATCATGCGCCAACTCATGACCTTCATGATGGAAGACCCCCGCACCATCAAGCGCGTGCTCGACGTCATGTGGGCCGCTCGCGCCCTGGAACGCATCGGCGACCACGCCAAAAACATCTGCGAATACATCGTCTACCTGGTCGAGGGCAAAGACGTACGCCACATCAGTATGGAGAAGATGGAAGAGAAGGTAAGAGGCAGCTGACACTTCCCCGTTCCCATGCCCCGGGAGTCAGCATGACAGCCTGAGGGCATGGGAACGAGACATATCGCTGACCCACCGCTCACTTTTCTCTCCCCCCCTGAAACCCCACGATGCTTTCTCCCGCTATACCCTAAGCCGGGGTTTGTAGACGCAAGCCCTCCCAAAACCACCCGGTACGGGGTTGGTCTCATTGGAGATCCACTGACACCATTATTATCGATCCTCTCTGGCGCATCCTGCCTTTAGGTCCTGCCCGAACAGACACAATGCCACCCGCAAAAACAAAGCCCCTGTGAAAAGTACGTATTGACGCCAACCGACCTAACCACAAGACTCCCCCATGGAGGGAGGGTAAAAAACAAGATGATTGATCAATTTCCGCAGGTCAAACACCCTCCTTCTGTTGACGTCCGGTATGCGGGCGTAAAGTAAAAGTAAACGGTAACAGTCCCAGGCATAACCAGATGATTCGTAACGAACTGTAAAAAGGAGAAAGGGAAGTACTGCTCGAGCCCGCCAGCCATGTTCAACAACTTTATGAAACATAGCCAGGTCTTGCGCACAGGGAAGTAAAGCCTTAATCAACGGCGGTCTGACACACGCCATTTAAACCTAATAGGTGATGTTATGAAAAAGATTCTACGGCCATTAGCCTGCACCGCACTAATCTCAATCAGCTTCGGTGCTCAAGCCACGGTCATCGTTCAAAATGATTGGCTCTCATCAAAAATGTATACCGAAGTGAGAGAGGAGAGTACAAGCGGTCCGGGGGCTCTTCTCGATTCAAATAGTTTCGGTTACGCAGGGGAAGCGGCAGCCAAGGATGAGTACATAGCAACCACTTCTCCCTTCAACAGCAGTAGCTCAGCGCAATCTTGGCTTCGGTATGATGTGGGTGGTCTTGTTCCTGAAGCTCAACCTACCGGTCTCAGTACCACACTGTTTTCCGGATTAACCGGCACTGATGATGGCATTTACGCATGGGCCTCCGCTTATCTTCGGACTGACTGGACTTTTTCCACAACTGAAAGTACCGACTTCCGAATGCGGGCTTTCGGCGAAAACGGTGGACTTGGAGCATTCAGTTTGTTTAACGAGACCACTGGAGAGACCGTGGCCGACGAAACATTCGGACCAGGTGGTAGCATCGGTACGATTGACTCAACAGGTGTTCTGGCCCCGTTCAACACCTACTCGCTAAGCTTTATTATCGATAGACGGGATACCGGTGTTGGCGATGGTTCCTCCGCTTTCAGCTTTGGTTTGAGTGACGATTTCATATTATCAGCAGATCGAACGCACTACCCGGTTCCGGAACCCGGCAGCCTCGCCTTGCTGGGCTTTGGAATTGTGGCGTTGGGCTTGGCACGGAGACAAAAGGCCATTTAAACAACCGGGGTACGACCATTCGCGCAGAGAGCACCTATCTGAACCGCCTTCCCTGTGCACTCTGGTCGTACCCCGACAACTGACCAACAAGCAATATTTCACCATACCGGGCAGCAACCAAACAGGTCGTTGCTCCTGCCCTATGCCCCCGACGATAAACCTATTCATCGAAGCGATGACTCGTGTAAAAGAATGTCATGCTTTAATTTCGCTGATCGCAAAGATGACACAATGAACCAAGGCTTGTGCGTGAGGCGCAGCGTGGCGGCGACTGTAACAGACTCGAAGGCTGATGCCTCGACCCTTTGTCCTGTCCCCCCCCAATAGTTCTCGGGAAAGGCTGAATTTTCCTCCGCGCTTCGAGCGCCGAAAAAATTGCGGATTGTTCGCATCAGCGCGAAGAAAAGCGGTTCCGACACAGACACCAACCCACCACAAACCGCAGGGAGGCCGGTCGAAATACTGTTCATATTCACGAGTCATACGCAGAAAAAAGGGGGAAACATCGATAGACGTTTTCCGCGTAAAACAGATCGACACATCAATGGCAAAATCAAGCACATGCCACTTCAACACCAGGAAGGTGACGTCATGCGAAATTTTATACAACCGATTGCTTATACCGCTCTTTTCTCCTGGAGCGTTACAGCCCAGGCCACGGTCATTGTTCAAAACAACTGGCTCTATTCAAAAATGTCTATCAAAGTAACAGACGAGCGTCCACCGTACGATGTGCAAGTCTCAGAGGCATTCAGGTATGAAGGGGCGGCAATCGACATAGCTGAAAGTGTATATGGCCGTGACCCTAGCACCGGATATGGAGGCCGGGTCGCACTGAGATACGCTGTGGGAAGAAATATCAACAACTTCGGGTCTGGTCGTGACACAACGTTATTTTCTGGCTTAACGGTCACCGATGACAGTACATTCGCCTGGGCATCTTCTTATTTCCAGACCGACTGGGTTTTTTCCGCTACGGAAAACACCGATTTCAGGATGTTTGCATACAACGGATTCGGTGGTTCGGGGACATTTAGCTTGTTCAATGAGACGACGGGAGAGACGATCGCAGACGAAGCGTTTGGGGCGAATACCCCTTTTGAGTCAATAGGCATTCTGGATCAGTTCAACACCTATTCACTCAGCCTGAGTATCGACAGAATAGACAGAAATGTTGGAGATGGCACATCGATGTATAGCTTTGCCTTCAATGATGACTACAGACTGTCAAGCAACCTGACTCACTACCCCGTGCCTGCACCCGCTACCATCACTCTACTGGGCTTGGGAGTTGTCGGACTAGGTTTTGTCAGGAGACGAAGAGCCATTCAGCCAGCTCACGAAGTACGGCCGGCCAACTAACAGGCAAAACGGGGTTATGTATCTTCAGCATACCCCGGCGCGTCCACAT
>JALTMR010000212.1 GCA_027001525.1 Gammaproteobacteria bacterium | reverse complement strand
TGTATCGGATCAAGCCCCACCGTTGGCTCATCCAGCACCACCACCGCCGGGGAGTGGATAATGGCCTGGGCGATGCCCACCCGCTGACGGTAGCCTTTGGAGAGGTTGCCGATCAGACGCCGCCCCACCTCGGTTAATCCGCACCGCTCCTTGACCCGCGCCACCGCACTTTTGCACTGTGCAGCCGGCACGCGGTTAAGGCGGGCGCAGAAAAGCAGGTACTCGTCCACCTTCAGCTCGCGGTAGAGGGGGGGCGTGTCGGGCAGGTAACCCAGCTGCGCCTTGGCTGCCCTGGGGTGGTCGAGCAGATCGATACCGTTAATCAGAATTTGACCGGCACTGGGGGCGAGGTTACCGCTGAGCATCTGCATGGTGGTGGATTTGCCCGCACCGTTGGGACCGAGAAACCCCAGCACCTCACCCTTGACCACCTCGAAACTGACCTCATCCACCGCGCAGACCGGGCCGAAGTAGCGACTGACCTGCTCGACCCGAATCAATATCTTTCTATCTTCCATCATGAAAAAACAGTTAGTTCCTTGAGCTGATTGGAGCGTCCCATGCACCGTCCTGCGAGGCATTGATGCCGCAGGACGACACTGCATTTCACTGCCCGTATAATGCCCGCCAAAGAGAAGAAAACGAGGTATTGGACGCCTCTCTTTCGACAAGTTCCCTCAACCTACGGCAAACACTTCGCACATGATACTCGGCGTTGACACCGGCGGCACCTTTACCGATTTTGTGCTCTTTGATGGCCAGAGTCTGCGCATTCACAAACGCCTCTCCACCCCCCACGCACCGGAGGAGGCCATTTTGGCCGGCATCGATGATCTGGGCGTTCCGGCTGCCGGCCTGACCATCATCCACGGCTCCACCGTCGCCACCAACGCAGCGCTGGAGGGCAAGGGAGTGCGCACCGTTTTCATCACTAACCACGGCCTCAAAGACATGCTCACCATCGGCCGCCAGGCACGGCGAGAACTCTATAATCTACGGCCGCCACAGGTCGAGCCGCCGGTGCCCGCACCGCTCTGCCTGGAGACCGGCGGCCGCATCAGTGCCACAGGGCAGATCATCGAACCGCTGAGCCGCGACCAGCTCGACACCCTGGCGCAGCAACTGCGCGCCCTGGCCCCCGAGGCTGTGGCCATCAATTTGCTCTTCTCGTTCCTGAACGATGCCCCGGAGAGAGCCATCGAGGCCATCATCGACGATGACATTTTTGTCTCGCGCTCATCCGCCATTTTGCCGGAATACAAGGAGTACGAACGCGGCATCGCCACCTGGCTCAACGCCTGGGTCGGGCCACTGGTGGAGCACTACCTGCAGCGCCTGCAACACCAAATGAGCGACGCCAGCATCGCCGTCATGCAGAGTTCAGGAGGCACCATTGCCGCAGACAAAGCCGGCCGCGTGGCGGTACGGATGCTGCTGTCCGGCCCGGCCGGCGGGCTGGCCGGGGCGAAAGAGATCGGCCAGCGCGCCGGTCGGGAGCGGTTGCTGACCTTCGACATGGGCGGCACCTCCACCGATGTGGCCCTCATCGATGGCGACCTGAAACTGACCAACGAGGGCCACATCGGCCCCTACCCGGTGGCGGTGCCCATGGTCGACATGCACACCATCGGTGCGGGCGGCGGCTCCATCGCCTATCTCGATCACGGCGGCATGTTGCAGGTGGGGCCCGAGTCTGCCGGCGCAGCCCCCGGCCCCGCCTGCTACGGCAAAGGCGGCACCCACGCCACCGTAACCGATGCCAATCTGGTACTGGGACGCTTGCGCAGCGATGCCTTTCTGGGTGGCGCCATGGCGCTGGACACCAGCGCGGCCCGTCAGGCCATTGCTCCCCTGGCTGCGGCACTGGAGCTCTCCATCGAAGCCACCGCCGAGGGGATCATTCGCATCGCCAACGAGCACATGGCTCAGGCGCTGCGGGTGATCTCGGTGCAGCGCGGGGAAGACCCCAAAGCATACACCCTGATGCCCTTCGGCGGCGCTGGTGGGCTGCACGTTTGCGCCCTGGCCACGGCCCTGGGGATGGAGACGATTCTGGTTCCCGTCAACGGCGGTGTGCTCTCCGCCTTCGGCATGCTGGTGGGGCGGCGTTCACGCGAGCTCTCCCGCACCGTCGCCAAACAGATCGAGCAGGTCAGCGCTGAGCAGCTCGACGCACAGTTCAGTGCCCTGGAAACCCAGGCCTTCGAGGCGCTGCAGGACGAGGGGGTCAGCCGCCAGCAGAGCAGCAGCCAGCGCTCCCTCGACCTGCGCTACAGCGGCCAGGCCTACAGCCTCAACATTCCCTGGCAAGACATCGAGACCAGTACCACCCGGTTCCACCAGCAGCACCAGCAGCGCTACGGCCACCGCCTGCAGCGGCCGCTGGAGATCGTCAACGTTCGCGTCCATGTCAAGGGGCCAAAACCCGCCATCGAATTGCCACGCAACAGCCAGCCCCGGAACGCCGCGCCACGCACCGTCGCACTCTACGGCATCGATCAACCCGCCACACTCTACCAGCGCGA
This sequence comes from Gammaproteobacteria bacterium, assembly GCA_027001525.1. Taxonomy (GTDB): domain Bacteria; phylum Pseudomonadota; class Gammaproteobacteria; order Tenderiales; family Tenderiaceae; genus JALTMR01. The sequence continues at coordinate 3,074 of JALTMR010000212.1, read as the reverse complement.
CGCCCTCAGCACTGGCGAGCGAATCCGCGGCCCAGCCCTCATTGCAGAGCAGGTGGCCACGACCTTTATCGAAAGCGGATGGGAGGGGGAAATCGATCAGTACGGCAACATCGCCTTGCAACGCGGCTGAACCCTGTGTGGCCGCTGATTGACATCTCTTCGGGAAACAGCCGCGCTACCGCACGGCGGAGGGGGCATAACAACGTCTGGCTGCACATTGAAACACAGCGCGAGGACTACTCCACTGTCAGCATCCGGCAGGCATCGCCGGCCCAGCTCAGGGACTGCACGTAGGCATCCTTAATGAACTCGGGGCTCAGCCCGGTCAGCACCACCGAGTTCCACTGCTGCGCTTCGTAACTGAGCACACTGTAGAGCACTTCACCCGCACGCCCCTCACCCCGCAGCAGCGCCCGGTTGAGCTTGTCACTCAAGGTAAGCAGCTTCACCACCTCGTTCATCGGCAGGTCCAGCAGAGCATCGAGCACCGACAGCAGACCGGCGGTAAAAGCGACATCTTCGTCCCCCTCCCCCAGCTCACTTGCCAGCAGCTCGCACATTCTGGCCCGCACCACGGCGGTCACCATCAGTTCGCTGGGCTTCTCATCAAAACGCGCCAGTGCCAGCAGGGTGGCCCACTTCTGAATCGCATCGGTTCCCAGAAATACGATGGCTCGCTGAATCGACTCCACCGGCCGCGGCAGACCAAAAAAAGCGGAATTGATGTAGCGCAGCAGCTTGTAGCTCAGCGCCACATCCTTGCTGATCAGGGCTTCGAGCTGGGGCACCAGCACCTTGGGCTGCTGCAATGCCGCCAGCAACTGCACAATCACCAGCTTGTTTGCCGCCAGTCGCTTGCGTTTGATCCGTTTCGGGCAGGCGAAGAAGTTGCCCTCAAAATAGTTCATTCCCAGCTCGCGGCAGAAGGCGTACTTCTCCTGGGTCTGCACGCCGGCTGCCAGCAGTTTCAGGTGCTCAAAACGTTTCAGCGCCCGAACCTGGCGACTGAGCTGGCGCTCATCCATCGCCTCCACCCGCAATTTGACGATCTGCGCAAATTCCAGCAGCGGTGACATGGGGTCCTTCAGAACAAAATCGGCCAGCGCAAGGAGGTAGCCTTTGTTGACCAGCGAGGTCACGGTGCTCAACAGTGTCTCATCCACCTCATCGTAGTCATGCAGTTCAATGATGGTGCGGTCTTTGGGCAGCGGCAGGGCATCGCCCTTACTGAGCAGGGCCCGGGGCATGGCAATGAGGGCGTGCCGAGGGCCCACCAGATTATCGAAACCAATTTCGATAATGGCATCAAGCACCTCTTTCGCTTCGTTGGCCGCGGCATCAGTTTCATCTTCAACAAAAGACTGAAACGCGATCTTGTAGCCGAAGACGTGCTGTGTGCGAGTGTAGACTGGCTGGCGGACAACAAATAATCCAGACATAAATAGGGTCTTTATAAATCAACAACTTCGGAATAAAGACTATATCGGCCAGCGAGGCCTTTTCATGACGTGGTTCACAGATTCATGCCGCCCCGAAGGCGCGGCAAAAGTGTTACAACAGCACCACCGTCGCCAGGCCGAGAAAGACGAAAAAACCCACCACATCGGTCACCGTCGTCAGCACCACCGAGGCGGACAGCGCCGGGTCGATACCGAGGCGCTGCATCAGCAACGGGATGGTCGCGCCGGCAAAAGCGGCGGCAATCAGGTTCACCACCATCGCCACGGCGATAATGCCGCCGATGGCCAGATCGTTGAACCAGAGCACCGCCACAGCGCCTACCACCAGGGCCCACAAGACGCCGTTGAGCGCGCCCACAGCCAACTCTTTGACCAGGATACGCGAGGCGTTGGCCGGGCCGATGTGGCCCAGCGCCATGCCGCGGATAACCAGCGTCAGGGTCTGACTGCCAGCAATGCCGCCCATGCTCGCCACCACGGGCATCAGCACCGCCAGGGCGACAATCTGCTCGATGGTGGCGTCAAACAGGCCAATGACCCAGGAGGCAAGAAAGGCGGTGGCCAGGTTGATCCCGAGCCAGACGCCGCGGCGACGCGAGCTGGTGACGACGGGGGCGAAGATGTCATCCTCCTCGTCCAGACCAGCCATGCTCATGATGGAGTGCTCCGCCTCGTCACGGATCACGTCCACCACGTCATCGATGGTTATCCGCCCCAGCAGCTTGCCCTCGTCATCCACCACCGGGGCAGAGATCAGGTCACGCTGCTCGAACAGACTGGCCACCTCGGATACCGGCATCGTCGCCGGAATCGACTGCTCCTCGTGAATCATCACCTCGGCCACGGTTAGCGAGGGGTCTTTGGTCAACAGATCGCCGATAGCGAGGAGACCAAGGTAGTAGTCGTCCCGGTCCACCACCATCAAGTGGTCGGTCATTTCGGGAATTTCACCGCGCAGGCGCAGATAGCGCAGCACCACATCGAGGGTGACGTTGGCGCGTACGGTGACCGTGTCCACATTCATCAGGCCGCCGGCGGTATCCTCCGGGTAGGAGAGTACCGACTCCAGGCGGATGCGGTCCTGCATCCCCATGGATTGCAGCACCTCCTGAATCACAATGTCCGGCAGATCCTGAAGGATGTCCGCCAAATCGTCGGTATCGAGCCCTTCGGCAGCAGCCACCAAAGCTTCCGGGGCCATCTCCTTGATCAGGTTGGCCCGCACCTCATCGTTTACATCGAGCAGTACGTCGCCGTCCTTGTCCCGATCCACCAGCTGCCACACCAGCTCCCGCTCGTGGGGAGGAAGAGACTCCAGCAGATGGCCGATCTCTGCCGAATGCAGCTCGTTGACCATGCGCCGAATATTGGCCAGGCGACCACTCTCCAGCGCCTCGGCAAAAGACTCCAGACGTTTTTGAGGTTTTCGGTGTTCGTGAGATTCAGGCATCGGCGCGTCTCATCTGTACTGCTTGAGAGGGAGTGACAGCGTAAAATTTTCAGACAGCGGCTGCCAGGCAGGCGCAATTGTAAGGGGGATCACAGAGGGCGGCTAGTACCAAATCGTCAGAATTGACGGTTCAGATAGTCAACAAATGCTTCCAGCTCCTGCGA
>JALTMR010000211.1 GCA_027001525.1 Gammaproteobacteria bacterium | reverse complement strand
TGCCTGGGCGGAAAAAAGTACAAGTGAAGAGGCTATTGCCCGGTATATAAGACGCTTTCGCATAATAACTCCCTTTATTCACAAATTTTCAATGGGATAGACCCGGCTGACTGGCGGTCACGGGTTTGACCCTCCCTTATCGACCACTGCCCGCCTTACATTTAGGTCACCGGCCACAAAACACGAACAACTTCTTTTCTCAATCCGTTGAGAAAAGCGTTTTCAATGCCTCACCGGGCTCAGGAGCCCGCATGAATGCCTCCCCCACCAGGAAAGTATTGACGTTATGCTCGCGCATCAAGGCAATATCTTCGGCGCTGTGGATGCCACTTTCGGTGACAATAATTCGGTCATCCGGAATGCTTTCGAGCAGGTCGAGGGTGGTTTGGAGAGAGACGTCAAAGGTACGCAGGTTGCGGTTGTTGATGCCGATCAGAGTCACCGGCAACGCCAGTGCCCGCTTGAGTTCTTCAGCGTTGTGCACTTCAACCAGCACGTCCATGTTCAGCTGATGGGCCAGCTGGGCCAGATCCATCATCATGGCATCCCCCAGCGCGGCGACGATCAGCAAAATGCAATCGGCCCCCATCACCCGGGCCTCGTAGACCTGATAGGGGTCGATTATAAAATCCTTACGCAACACCGGCAGGTTGCAAGCTGCCCTAGCCTGTTTCAGATAGGCTTCCGAGCCCTGGAAATAGTCCGCATCGGTCAACACCGACAGACAGGCCGCACCGCCTTTTTCGTAGCTCAGCGCAATCTCGGCCGGGTGGAAGTTTTCCCGGATCACCCCTTTGCTGGGGGAAGCCTTTTTGATTTCAGCAATAACGGCCGATCGGCCCTCTTTGAGCTTGGCCTCGATGGCGCTGACGAAGCCACGCGGCTTGGCCATCTCTTCCGCCCGGGCACTGAGCTGGCGCACCCCTTCCTGCTGGCTGCGTTCGTAGATCTCTTCAACCTTGCGGCGCAGAATTTTCTTCAGAATATCGGCTTGGGACATGGCTGTTCCGTTTCTAATTTGAGAAGGTCTGGCTCAACTCAACCAGCGCCGCCATTTTCCGGGCCGCAGCGCCGGAGGCTATCACCGCCTGGGCCTTGCTTACACCCGCCTCCAGCGTATCGGCCAGACCAGCAACGTAGATCGCCGCACCAGCGTTCAGGGCCACAATATCGCGGGCCGGGCCGGGTCCGTTATCAAACACCTTCCTGATCGTCGCCAGACTCTGCGCCGCCCCGTCCACGGCAATGGCGCGAATATCGGTGCGACGCATGCCAAACTGCTCCGGTGTGATGGTGTATGTGGTCACTTCACCGTCTTTCAGCTCAGCCACCCGGGTTTGCGCGCCGATGCTGATCTCATCCATTCCGTCGACGGAATGAACCACCAGCACATGCTCGCTGCCCAGCCGCTTCAGCACCTGTGCCAGCGGCTCCAGCCACTGCTCGCTAAAAACGCCCAGCACTTGATTCGGTGCCCCGGCCGGGTTGGTCAACGGCCCCAACACGTTGAAGATGGTGCGTACCCCCATCTCCCGCCGTGGCCCGATGGCGTGTTTCATGGCGCTATGGTGCAGCGGGGCAAACATAAACCCGACCCCCAACTGCTCGACACATTGAGCCACCTGTTCAGCACCAAGGTCGAGCTTCACCCCCGCCGCCTCCAGCACATCGGCGCTCCCCGATTTACTGGAGATGGAGCGGTTGCCGTGTTTGGCCACCGCCGCACCAGCTGCTGCGACCACAAAGACCGAGGCGGTGGAGATATTGAACGCGCCGGAGGCGTCGCCCCCCGTACCGCAGGTATCCACCAGATGGTGGGCCTCAAGGTGCACCGGTGTCACCAGCTCACGCATGACCTGGGCCGCAGCAGCGATCTCCTCCACCGTCTCGCCCTTCATGCGCAAACCGATCAAAAAACCTCCGATCTGCGCCGGGGTTGCCGCCCCGGTCATGATGAGTTTCATCACCGCCGCCATCTCATCACTGCTCAGGTGGCGGCCTTCGGTAACGGTGCGAATGGCGCTCTGCATGTCCATCTCTCGCCCTCTACTGGATTTTTGTATTGAGAAAGTTTTTCAGCATATCGTGGCCGTGCTGGGTCAGGATCGACTCCGGGTGAAACTGCACCCCCTCCACCGCCAGCGTTTTATGGCGCAGCCCCATGATCTCCTCCACCTCACCGTCTGGTGTCTGTGTCCAGGCGGTGACTTCGAGGCAGTCGGGCAGGGCCGTCTTATCGACCACCAGCGAGTGATAACGGGTCGCTTCAAACGGGTTAGAGAGCCCCTTAAAGACACCGCCATCGTTGTGGTAAACCCTGGAGGTTTTGCCGTGCATCACCTGACCGGCGTGCACGACTTTGCCGCCAAAGGCCTGACCGATGCTCTGGTGGCCAAGACAAACACCTAAAATGGGCCACCGGCCGGCAAAGCGCTCAATGGCGGCCAGGGAGATGCCCGCTTCGTTAGGGGTACAGGGGCCAGGCGAGATCACCAGGTGATCGGGGGCTTTTTGTTCGATCTCGTCAAGCGTGATCTGGTCGTTGCGATAGACCTGGATCTCGGCCCCCAACTCGCCGAAATACTGCACCAGGTTGTAGGTAAATGAGTCGTAATTATCGATCATTAGCAGCATGTCAGACCCCCTACGACTTCTCTAAACCGGCTTCCGCCAGCGCAACAGCCCGGAAAACAGCGCGGCCCTTGTTCATGGTTTCATCCCACTCGTTCTTCGGCACCGAATCTGCGACCACCCCGGCCCCGGCCTGAATGTGCAACGTTTCATCTTTGATCACCGCCGTGCGAATGGCGATAGCGGTGTCCATATTGCCGTTCCAGCCGATGTAGCCCACGGCACCGCCGTAGACACCCCGTTTGACCGGCTCCAGCTCATCGATAATCTCCATGGCGCGGATCTTGGGTGCCCCGCTCAGCGTGCCGGCGGGAAAGGTGGCACGCAACACATCAATGGCGCTGAGACCGGGTTTTAGTTTACCCGTGACGTTGGAGACGATATGCATCACATGGGAGTAATGCTCCACAGCCATCGTCTCGGTCAACTTCACTGAGCCAATTTCACTGACGCGGCCAGCGTCATTGCGGCCCAGGTCAATCAGCATAAGATGCTCCGCCAGCTCCTTCGGATCCGCCAGCAGGTCGGCCTCCAGCGCCTGGTCCTCCGCTGCTGTTTCGCCTCGTGGCCGTGTCCCGGCGATGGGGCGCACGGTGACCTCGCCGTCCTCCAGTCGTGCCAGTATTTCAGGCGAAGAACCGACGACGTGAAAATCGTCCAGGTTGAGGTGAAACATGTAGGGAGAGGGGTTCAAGCCACGCAGCGCCCGGTAGAGATCGAGCGGATCGGCCTTGAAGGGGACCGACATGCGCTGCGACAACACCACCTGCATCACGTCGCCTTCAAGAATGAAGTTTTTAATCTTGCCCACGGCGGACTCGAAATCACTCTGGGCAAATCCGGAGACAAAGTCCTCTTCCCTCACCTCGCGGCCGCCCTTGCTCTTGCTGCGAGGAGTTGGCCGGGTACGCAGACGACAGATAATCTCATCCAGACGCTGCTGACCCTGATCGTAAGCCCCCTTCACACCGGGATCCACGTGAACAACGATGTAGAGGCGGTTTTTGAGGTTATCAAACACCACGACTTCGTCCGAGACCATCAGCAGAATATCGGGCGCACCGAGAGGGTCTGGAATATCGACCTTATCCAGCCGCGGCTCGATATAGCGCACGGTGTCGTAACCGAAGTAGCCCACCAGGCCGCCGGTAAAACGCAGGACATCGCAATCAAGTTCGGCCACCTTGAACTGCTCACGAAAGGCTTCGATACCCGCCAGGGGGTCCTTCGCCTCGGTGGTGCCAAGCACGTTGCCTTCGTGGGTCACCGTCATCTTGTGGCCATCCACGCGCAGCACGGTACGACAAGGCAGGCCGATAATGGAGTAACGCCCCCATTTCTCGCCCCCCTGCACCGATTCAAACAGGTAGGAGTACGGCCCATCGGCCAGTTTAAGATAGGCGCTGAGCGGTGTATCCAGATCGGCCAGCACCTCTCGCATCACGGGAATACGGTTGTATCCCTGTGCCGCCAATGCATCGAATTGTTCGCGATTCATGTCTATTACCCTTGCAGAAAATTAGTGATACCTAACAGCAGACGATGGCGAGCTTCACCATCGTCTGCCGGCAGGCCGTCGTAATCTCTGTATTTTTTGGATAATCACCATCAACCTTATGCAACTGCTTCGAGCAAATCTTTCAACTGCGCCAGAGAATCGATCACCGCATCGGGTTTGGCCTCACGAATATCGACACCATGGTTGTAACCGTAGGGCACACCCACCACCTGAAAGCCCGCATTACGCGCTGCCTCCACATCGTGCATGGAGTCACCGACCATCAGACAGTCACCATGAGGAATAGCAAATTTGTCTGCCGCGTAGGTCAAGGGCAAGGGGTCGGGCTTTTTCTTCGGCGTAGTGTCACCACTGACCACCAGTTCAAAGTAATCCAAAACGCCCACATCTCTTAACAGCGGCAGGGTGAACTGCTCGGCTTTATTGGTGACACAGGCAATGCGGTAACCATTGGCCTTGAGGTAGTCCAGCCCCTCTTTCACCCCCTCAAACAACTCACTGCGACCGCTGGTATTTTTGGCGTAAAGATCCATAAAAATAGGCTGCGCCTCGGCAAACGCCTCTTCGCTGGGGTCATCCCACAGGGTGTTGGTCAACGCCCGCATCACCAGGCGATCAACACCATTGCCTACCCACTGGCGTACGGCCGCTTCGCCCCAGGGCGCTTTGCCCAGTGCTTTCATCATTTCATCGATGCAGTAGGCAAGATCCGGCACGCTATCCACCAGCGTGCCGTCCAGGTCGATCATCACCAGCTTCGGCTTTACAGCTAGACTCATCAGTTAATTACCCGCCTTGGCCAACTCAGCGCGCATAGCGGCAATCACTGTGTCGTAGTCATTGGGATCGCTCTCTTTTGCAGCACCAAACACGGCAGAACCGGCAACGAACATGTCGGCTCCGGCCTCGGCAATCTCGCGAATATTGTCCACTTTTACGCCGCCGTCGATCTCCAGGCGGATGTCACGCCCGCTTTCGTCAATAATTTTGCGAGCCTCCCGCAGTTTATCCAGCGTTGCCGGGATAAAACTCTGGCCACCAAAACCGGGGTTAACTGACATCAGCAGCACCAGGTCCACCTTATCGATAACGTATTTCAGCACATCCAGAGAGGTGGCTGGATTAAACACCAGGCCGGACTTACAACCTTCGTTCTGAATCAACTGCAACGAGCGGTCGATGTGCTCTGAGGCTTCGGGATGAAAGGTGATATAGCTGGCACCCGCCTTGGCAAAATCAGGGATAATTCGGTCAACCGGCTTAACCATCAGGTGAACATCGATCTCAGCGGTAACGCCATGCTTGCGCAGCGCTTCGCAGACCAAAGGTCCAATGGTCAGATTGGGAACATAATGGTTATCCATTACATCAAAGTGAACGATATCTGCACCGGATTTCAATACGTTATCGACCTCTTCACCCAAACGGGCAAAATCGGCTGACAAAATCGAAGGGGCGATTTTGAAATCAGACATGGCTAAAACCTCACTGTTTTTAAATAGAATTCAAACGCCGCAGCAACTGAAAGCGCCGGGCAAATAGCCGTCAACTTTAACCGATCAGGGAAGTTTTTTCACCCTGACGGGTAAAAAAGAGCAGAAGGTTTTGCCAGACAATGGTGGGGCGCGAGGATCGGACACAAAAAAGGCGGGGTTCTAGGCCCCGCCCTTCATCTACCTAAAAGCTTGTTCGCCGATCAGGCGCGAATCAAGCCGTAACGGGTCAACCCCCACTTCACAGCAACCCATGAGACACCGAATACAACCGCTGTAATGACGATATCCATAATGGAAGTCATCGGGATGTGGTAGTACTCGGGGTCCACCGAGCCGGAGATCCATGTGTAGCGCTCCAGCCACGTACCGATGACGATACTGAACGCCACACCCACAATAACAACAGGGTTATGACGGTTGGGCGTAATGGCCAATACACAAAATGGGATAACAAACTTCAGTGCCAGGAAGAGCCACCAGATAGGCGCCAGCCCCAGATCCATCATATTGGCGAAGCGGAAGGTCTCCTCAGGCAAACGCCCGTACCAGATAATCAGGTACTGGGTGAAGTAGAGGTAGGTCCACAAAATAGTCATCGCCAGCATGAACTGGGCCATGAAGTTGTAGATGTAGTTCTGGAACGGCTTAACCAATTTCCCGGATCTCGCCAGGAAGAAAAGGAAGATGGTGAAGAAGGCCAGAAACATGTGAAAGTTACTCTGAAAATGATAGGCCGCATAACTGGCACTATGCCAATTGGGTACCATCGTCATCTCAAAGTCCCACGCCACCATTGATCCATAAGAGAAGTAAAAGAATGGAATCAACAACGCGATGTTACGAAAGCGACGCTGCGCTTCCGGTGAAGCATCAATATCACTTTCATGCTGGTATTTAATGAACGCGATATAGACCCCCATCACCGCCAGGAACGCCAGAATTTCCCTTGTCACCAGGAAACCGTAGTTGTGCCAACCGGGCAGGTGACTATCCGGATCGTGCGCATGCGCCAGCCATGGGAAGGATGCTTCACCGCTGGCGAGAATAACCAGCAACAAAACAAATGCGACTGGAAACAATACCGCGAGTGAACAGGCAAGATCTCTCACCTGAAAACGCCACTGCCCGTTACACAAATGCAAAACCGATGCTAGGGTGACGCCTCCCAAAGCTAGGTAGAGCACAAACAAAAAGTTTGTGATCAATACTGACCAAGTGCCAAAATTTTCCATGATACCCCTCGTTCGATATTAGTTCGTTTCTAACACGAAACTATTTTGCTGCCGCTGTACGAGCTGCGTGATCCTTAACCATGCCGTGCTTGATATAGTTCACGACATGCCAGCGCTCCTCCACCGACAAGTCGTTAGAACCGCGACTGTCCTCACGCGCTCTAGGCACACCGTAGGAAGGCATGACATAACTACCGAAAGTGATAGTTCCCCAGATCCAGCCCTCCGACATGGTCTGCTGCACGTAGTCATCATTTAGCGCGATCGCACCAATTTTTCCGCCTACAGGCGCATCAGCCGGGTTGCCTGTTGTGCCGTGACAGGTAGCGCAATATATTTTGTACAGAACACGCCCCTCCTTGACTGACTCAGCGGTAGCCGAGATGGGGTTGACCATCTCCCGGGTCTCTTCCCGGTTTGCTACCAGAGGGCCCAACCCCTGAATCGGAATCGAACGTGTCGGGAAGGGGGCCATGGTCCCCTCCTGAGGCTTGATGTTCGGCTGGTTCATCATATCGGTTGACCAAGGCCATGCCATGGCAACCGAAGGCACCAACATTACGCCGGCAATTACTCCTCGCAACTTCATGCTGCCACCTCCTCTCGAATCTCAACCACCTTGTGGCCTTTGAACAAGTCTTTCACCGGATTGACGTGTTTTTCATCCAGCTCCAACATGATGCCAATCTGATCCAGACTCACCTTTTCACTATACAAAGGGTGACGTTTGGTCATTAAGCGAGCGTTGATCAAAAAACCGATCACTGTTGACAACACACCGAACAAAATCAGCATCTCGTAAGTCAGAACGATATTGGAAGGCAGTGGAATGACGGGTTTTCCTCCCTGAGGCTGCACAAGAAATGTTGCTTGTGCAGCGGCCAGGAACAAAAATCCAAAGACGATTCCAAAGATTGCCCCGCAAAGTGCGATCTTGGGTAACGGTGACCCCCGATCACCCAGGATCTCCTCAATCTCGGGGTGTTCGATGGGTGATTTAAGCGTCACGTCATCGACTGTCACCCCCGGGATTTTCTTGTCACGAATATCGGAGATAGCTGCAAACGCCTCTTCGAAATTACTGAACAAACCCATGATATGGTAGCGTTTCATTGTCAGGCTCCTTCTGTGCTTGGTTGTGCACCTGGTTTAGGATCATCCGCACGTCTATGCAGTTTTTGCGCAGTTTCTTCGCTAGGCGCATGACGGCGACGATGGAACACCATCTCCTTAACTTCGTACATAGAGACTGATGGAAAGACCTTCACAAAGATCAGGAACAACAAACCAAACCAACCAAAACTACCGAAGACAATGGCCCACTGAACCATACTTGGCCACATGACATCCCAGGCAAAAGGTGAATGAGACAGAGACAGCGTAGGCGTTACAATCATCCAGCGCTCCAGCCACATTCCCAGGTTAAGCAACAAGGAAACAACAAACATCGTAGGTAAGTGGCGACGCATCTTCTCGAAGGCAAGCGCGAAAGGCACCACGGAACCGCAGAACAACATCATCCAGAAAAACGGGGCATACGGCCCGGTGAACTTGGCCCACAACAGCTCCTTGGCTACTGGGTCATGGCTATACCAGGTAGAAGCGAACTCGATCAGGTTAAGATAAGTCCAGACCATCGCGATGGCGAAGGTCAGCTTACAAGTCTTTTCCAGAATGGGAATCGTCATGTACTCATCAAAACGGAAGAAGTAACGCAACAGGATGAAGAGCGTGATAATAGCGGCACAACCGGAGTAAAGTGCGCCCGCCACAAAGTATGGAGGGAAGGTTGTCACGTGCCAGCCAGGCATGATCGACATGGCAAAGTCAGCCGATACGATGGAGTGTACAGAGACCGCCAATGGAATCAGGAAACAGGCCATTAACATGTAGATCTTGCGAAAGTGACGCCACTGCCTGTCATCCCCCTGCCACCCCAGCGACAGCACTGTGTAGAGTTTCTGACGCCAGCCCCGCGCATTATCTCGACAGATAGCCAGATCAGGAATCATGCCGATGAACAGAAACAGTGCTGAAGAGGTCAAATAGGTAGTAATCGCAAACGCATCCCACACCAGCGGCGAACGAAAGTTCGGCCAAATGCCCCGATCACTCACATAGGGGAGCACCCAGTACATGTTCCACACACGACCCAGGTGAATGATAGGAAACAGACCCGCAGTAAGTAGCGAAAATGTAGTCATCGCCTCGGCAAAACGGTAGATGGGCTTACGCCAATCAGCGCCGATGATATGCAAAATTGCCGACAACAAGGTTCCAGAGTGACTCATGCCAATCCAGAATACAAAGGTCGCTATGTACAAATCCCACATGTGGGGCCAGTTCAAGTTGGACGGCCCCATGCCGACCTGATACTGATAAATTTCCGCCATGACCGCACAAGCGATCATTAGCAAACACGCCCCCACAGCTATCCAATAGCCTTTGCGGGGATTTTCCATACTCCGCAACACGTCGGCGTTGATCTTCGCCCACGCTATATTTTCATTTATATCTTTCGTCTGCATTGGTTACACCACGCTTATTGATTTACTTGGCCTTCGTTGTTGAACCCATCACTGGATTAAACTTCGCGCACCCGATCCAAATACATCACACACGGATCCGTGTTCAGACCTTCCAACACCCGATAACCACGCAAATCTTCATCACTTTTGTTTTGCTTGGTTTTACCCAGCTCAACCTGATGAGATTTCCACAACTTGGTCACTTGAGCGTCCTTATCAAGAAGGTCACCAAAAGTAATCGCCTGGGTTGGACAGCTCTGAGCACAAGCAGTCACGACATCCCCATCCCTGACCTCACGCCCCTCGCGAGCGGCCTTATCCTTACCCGTACGTATGCGCTGAATGCAGAAGGTGCACTTCTCCATCACACCCTTGTCACGCACACTCAGGTCCGGGTTAAGCTGCTGATTCAGCGGCTCGGGCCACGACTCTTCGTAGTAGGAGTAGAAGTTAAAATAACGCAGACGGTAGGGACAGTTGTTGGAGCAATACCGAGAACCGATACAACGGTTATAGATCTGCGCATTAAGGCCATCAGGCGTGTGGTAAGTCGCTGCAACCGGACAAACAACCTCACAAGTCGCTGCATTACACTGCTGGCACATCATGGGCAAAAAGCTGCCGCCGCGCTCCTGGAACTCTTTGTCATCACCGCCCATATCGGGCTCGTCCCAATAACGTTCCAGTCGCAACCAATGCAGGCCCTGGCCCTTCATCATGCGATCTTTGCCGACCACAGCCAGGTTGTTTTCTGAATAACAAGAGACGGAACAGGCGTTACAACCAGTACATTTATTGAGGTCTACAACCATCCCCCACATGTGCTCATATTCGTAAAAACCACCGTCTTCGATACCTTTACGATAGTGAGACCAGTCATTAAGAAGATTCTTAAGCGACATGATCACCTCCTTCAGTCTTTCTGAATACATCCGCCGTTACAGTACCCACGAGCAAACGACCTGCCTGCTGCTCACTGCCACCCAAACGAGGAAATGGTGCTTTAGCACCGGTTTTAGCCACACGAACCCGTGTCGCATGATTAGCCAGCTCACCGGTTGACTCATCAGTGGTCGGACTGAGAATTTTCAGCGGATTGACACCGACACCCGTGGCGTAACGACCATAATTTTCATGCCCCTGCCCCATGGGCACAGCCACCACATCGGGGTGTACACCCTTAAAAATATAGACTTGGGTTTCTATCACACCCTGGTCCGATTCGATGCGGATAAAGTCACCCTCTTTCACACCCAGGGCATTGGCTGTTTTAGGATGAATCTCGGCCCAGGAATCCCAGAAGACCTTACTCACCTGATCGGGCGCTTCCTGCATCCAGGGGATGTTGGCGTGACGCCCATCCCAAAGCCCCTGCCGTGCGGAGGGCACCAAATGAAAAGGGTAGTCACTGTTCGCTTCATAGCCGACGGCCTGCACCTTGGGTGCCTTGGCTTTAATCGAACCGGATGCTGCGCCAACATTAATCAAACCACTCTGCAGTGCAGCACTCCAGAATGCCTTATCAGACTTCCCTTGCTTCACCGAAGCGGGCATGTCGGAAAAGGCCTTACGCAAATAGGCGTAGTAATCATCAAAACCGGCGTAGCCATCAACGCCCTTGGACTTCAGCAGCGACAACAGCACATCACCCAGCCCTTTGGTCTCTTTGTAGAGTGGCTGCATCAGCGGTTGCTGCACGCCGATTACCTTATCGTGCGGCTGATAGGCGGCGACCGAAGTCCCCCAGTCCTCGTAAGAGGAAGCCAACGGCAACACAACATCAGCAAGTGCTGAAGTCTCATCGATGAACATACTCAGGGCGACTTTAAAAGGCACCTGCGACAACTTGTCCTCGACACCCAGTGCCTTGGGTGCTGTAAACACAGGATTAGTGCCGGTAATCACTACGGCATCGATGTCACCACGACCCACATCTGCGACAAAATCCACAATGGCCTTGCTCGATGCAGGACGGGCTGCGATATCTTTCACCGGCATCTCACCGGAAGACTCGATGGTCTTGCCCACGTTACCCAACAGGATATTAAGCAACATGGCGGCTGCCGCGTTTTGGCTGCCGTTGGCATGCTCGTGCGCCGATGGCCCGGACAGGATAATGCTTGGGCTGTTGTTACGCAGGTAGTTGGCCATCTTGACAATGGCTTCACTTCGCACGCCGGTGACGTCGGTGGTTTTAGCCAGGCTGTATTTGGCAATCACATCCAGTGCGGCTTTTGGCAACACACGGCCATCCACCTGATGTTTGTGCAGCAATACATTGGCAATCCCCAATGCCAGAGCGCCTTCTGTGCCAGGACGAGCAGGCACCCAGAAATCGGCATTGGCACCAGTCATGGTCATCTTCGGCTCGACAACCATCAAAACGCCGCGCTCACCTGTGCGGAATTTCTGTGCATACTCTTTTGTAAAATGCACCGGTGAAACCCAGGTACCCAGAAAATCAGCGCCGAAAGAGAGAACGGACTGAGCCTTGTCAAAGCGGTATCGTGGCGTCGCCTCACCCAGAACCGCTTTATTAAGCGCTTCACCGACGCCATTATTGATCGCTTCATAGGCGTAGCTTTTATTCGAACCCAGGGTTTTTTTCAGGTCATCCAGCAACACGGCCTGATGGCCACTGATTGTGCCGGTCAACCATGCCGTGCGAGCCCCCAACTTCTCTTCAACCAGCGCCCACGCCTCCTCCCAGGAAGCTTCTGTCAACTTATCGCCCTTACGCACTAACGGTTTGCTGAGACGATCGGGGTTGTAGTGTCCCTGCAGCCCGGCGTGTGCCATTTGACACAAACCCGTTCCATTCATTGAAGACTCGGGATTACCCTCTACCTTCAATACGCGTCCCTCACGCACACGACCATGAATGCTACAACCAGAAGGGCACTGCTGGCATGTTGACGCATACCAGACACCGATACCAGGAATTACATATTCTTCAGGCGCAAGATAGGAAACAACCTTCTCTTTGCCTTCCTCCAGAGTCACCGTAGTAGGCATATCGCAACCAGTTAACGTCGCGGCACCCACCCCTCCCAAGCCCATAAACTTGAGAAAGTCTCTGCGGTTGATGTCGTTACCACTCATAACAAATCATCCGTTATTAGTTGTTTATTTTTTGGCCAGCATAGCTTGCAGGGCCATCCCATTACTTGTGACACTTCCAGCAATCAGAAGGCCCCTCATTGGCTTCGTGACACCGAACACAGAACCCCATGTTCAACGGCTTCACTTTGTGCGCCACTGTCATCTTCTTCACATCCCCATGACAGAACGCACACACCTCAGACACGTTATCCACATCCATTCCTTCGTTATTGAAAACAAAGCGTTGCAGATGCTTCTCATGTGTAAAGTGAACAAAGTCAGGCACATCGTGCACTTTGTTCCACTGTGGTGATTCTTTGTTTTCCCAGTACTCGGTTAACTTCTGGATACGCGGCTTATCCGTCGCTATCACTGAATGACAACCCATACATTTGCTCGTCGGAGGAATACCCGCCACCTTGCTGCGACGCGCATAGGTATGACAATACATGCAGTTAATGCCGTTGATATCCGCATGTATGTCATGCGGAAATTCAATAGGCTGAGGCACATCTTCGCCTTGATGATCCCCTTTAGGCGGAACCGCATTAGGAACTTCAGCATGAACACTCGACACGCTCATCATGCCACCCAGCCCAATCATCAGGGCAAACAACGCTGCGAGACTGCGCTTGATAGAAGCACGGCCTACACGACGCTGCCTAGAGTTAATGTAATCACTCACCAACATCACAGTCCTCGATCCGTTAAATAGATCCAAAAAAACAGGGGTTACAAAAGACAAAGACCCAAACACACCCCAAAACCAACTAGCCACAGACAACAGCAGGCCGTCATGCCCTTTACGAGCACTAAACACAGAGGAGTACTAAAAGTTAAATGAATTGCCCCAAATCAACTAAAGATAGAAAAGCAAATACTCAAGCTATTTCGTAGCGCGTAAAAAACACAAAGCCTCCCAACTTCCGCCTTCACACACTACAACTTGTTGCACTTGCCATTAGATCGGCTTCGCCTCCGATCTTGTCGCTTAACCGGCGTAATCGAAATATTTTTTCATTTAAAAATCGATTATCCCCCGCCAGTTTCCCAAAGCGTTCGAGCATCGTAGAACAATCCTCGACATAATGTCAATGCTATTTAGTCAACTTTATTCCTACCACAAAACACCCAGTTAAGGTGGGGTGAATCAGCAAAATTTGTAAAGTTAACTTATGATTTTGTCTGGCCCGCAACAGGCAAAATCACCACCTGCATGCTGTCCGTTACACCGGATTTTTTATATCAACAAATACGTTTTCGATGCCAAATTTTTCGGCCAAATGCTGTCCCAGTTTCTCCACACCTCCACGCTCCGTGGCATGATGCCCGGCAGCAAAGTAGTGCACTCCACTTTCCCTGGAAAAGTGTGTCGTACTCTCCGACACCTCGCCACTAATGAAGGCTTGCACCCCCAACTCAGCCGCCTGTTCGATATACCCCTGAGCGGCACCTGTGCACCACGCGACGCGTTCGATGAGATCGCCCCGACCTTCAAGAAATAGAGGCTTGCGCTGCAATTTCTCTTCAATAAGACTCGCCAGCTGAAGCGGTGATACCGCCTCACTTAAACTTCCGTACATTGCCAAGTCATCGCCTGGTGTGCGACCAAATCGGCCTTGCGGATGAATACCCAGCAGCTTGGCAAGCTGTGCGTTGTTACCCAATTCCGGATGGGCGTCCAGCGGCAGATGGTAACCAATCAAGCTGATATCGTTTTTCACTAATGCAGCAATGCGGCGGTGTTTTATTCCCGTAATACACGGAGATTCATTTTTCCAGAAAAAACCGTGGTGCACGATCAAGGCATCCGCCTGCTGCGCCACTGCAGCATCAATCAGGGCCTGATTGGCTGTCACGCCAGTGACTATTTTCCTGATCTCCGGCCGCCCCTCTATCTGCAATCCATTTGGGCTGTAGTCTCGAAAGCTATCACTGCACAGCAATGCATTACAGTACTCAACTAATTGTTTTAACTGGATCATGCACCCACCTCAGACATAAGTTAAGATTCACACTCTAGGATTAAAAGTCAGGGTACTGGAACGATGAAATCACGCAAGCTGTTCGCGTTTATCTTTGAAGCGGTAATCGCCGGCCTAGCATTTGCCTTTGTGCTTCAGCTGTTATTCCGCCCGGAAGCCTTCGACATTCCAAAAACGGTCACTTTTGTCGAGAGCCGTACTCCCGAACGCATCGATGCCGGAGGTAGCGGCGGCATCGCCTCTTACGCGTTTGCCGTTGAGCAGGCGGCCCCGGCCGTCGTCAACATCTATACAAAAAAAATCATCACCCAGCGCAGCAACACCATTTTCGACGACCCACTGTTTCGCCGTTTTTTTGGCAATCGCGGCCTTCCCGCGCCCAAACAGCGCATTGAGAACAGTCTCGGCTCAGGCGTCATCGTTAACGAAACGGGCTACCTGCTCACCAATAACCACGTCATTGAGGGGGCGACAGAGATCGCCGTGGTGCTGGCTGATGGTCGTATTGCTGCTGCCGCCATCGTCGGCACAGACCCGGAGAGCGACCTGGCCGTACTGAAAATCAACGCCGACAACCTGCCGGCCATTGCGTTTGGCAACTCAGATGAGCTTCGCGTTGGCGATGTTGTACTGGCCATCGGCAACCCGTTTGGTGTTGGCCAGACCGTCACCAGCGGCATCGTCAGCGCCAAAGGGCGTTCTGATCTCGGCCTGAGCACATTTGAAAACTTCATCCAGACGGATGCCGCCATCAACCCCGGCAACTCAGGGGGTGCACTGATCAACACACAGGGAGACCTGATCGGCATCAACACCGCTATTTTCTCCCGCTCTGGTGGCTCTCAGGGTATCGGCTTTGCCATTCCATCCAGCCTGGTCAAAGGAATCATGACGCAGATCATTGAACAGGGGCGCGCCATGCGGGGCTGGTTAGGGGTCGATATGCAGGATGTTAACGCTGCACTGGCGGAGTCGTTTGGCTTGCAGACAGAGACCGGTGCCATTGTCGCCGGAATCCATGCCGGCAGCCCAGCCTACCAGGCGGGCCTTAAAGTGGGTGACGTCATCCTTTCAGCCGCCGGTCGGCCGGTCTACAACAGCAAAACACTCATGAACATCATTGCCGGCCACCCACCCGGGTCGACGTTGCCGCTGCACATACTACGTAATGGAGAGGTTTATAATCTCGAAGCCGTCATGGGTGAACGCCCAACGCCCCAAAGAAGGCGCTAGAAAGAAGGCACGAGGCGCCTATCGCTCCTGTTGCTCAGGCTCACCGTCATCCTCTTCGTCCCGAGGTTTGACGAACCGGCGAGAGAGAAAGACGCCAACCTCGAATAGAAGCCACATTGGCACGGCCAACAGCGTCTGCGAAATAATGTCAGGCGGTGTCAGCAACATCCCCAACACAAAAGCGCCGACGATCACATAAGCCCTTTTTTCTGCCAGTTTATCCGGCGTCACCGCGCCCGCCCAAACCAGCAGAATTGTCGCCACCGGCACCTCAAACGCCAGACCGAAGGCAAAAAACAGCTTCAAGACAAAATCGAGATAGCGGCTGATATCCGTCATCACCGCCACCCCCTCCGGGGCGACACTGACGAGAAAGGCGAAAATCAGCGGAAAGACAACGTAGTAGGCAAACAACACGCCGGCATAAAAGAGGAAGGAACTGGCCACCAGCAGCGGCACCATCATCTTCTTCTCGTGCGAATAGAGCCCCGGGGCAATGAAACCCCACACCTGATAGAGCACCGCAGGCATACCGAGAAACACGGCAAGCACCATGGTGAACTTAAACGGCGTCAGGAAAGGTGAGGCCACCTCGGTGGCGATCATACTGGTGCCTTCCGGCATGGTTGCCAGGAGCGGCTCCGCCAGCATGACGTAGAGATCGTTTGCGAAGGGCACCATGACGAGAAACAGTGCGCCAACGGTGTAGACCACTCGCAGCAGACGCGAACGCAACTCGATAAGATGGCCAACCAGGCCTTGGTCGTGCTGAGGGGTGTGATTAGCCCGGGTGTTTATCCGAGTGCCGATCACCGACTGACTTCGCCGGCCCTGGGTCGGCTTCGGTTTTCTCGGCTTCATCGCCATGTTCGACCTTATTTACTGTAGATTTGCTGGATATGTTTTTTGAAAGCTCTGACTCGAGGCTCTGGTGCATCTCCGCTATTTTCGTCTCTTCAGCGATCAGACGCTTCACCTCATTGGCACGATCAATCTCGTAATCGAGGTCAGACTTCACCGAGCTGAGAAAGCGGCGCGCCTTGCCCAGGCCCGTACCGATGCTCCGCACCAATGAAGGAAATTCATCGGGCCCCACCACCACCAGCGCAACGACGGTAATGACGATAATTTCCCAGAAACCGATATCAAACATAAGTTATGTGCAACCGACGATAACTCAGACCTTTTTCTCGTCTTTCTTCGCCGCTTCAGCATCGATCACCCGGCTCTGATCTTCCGCCTCCAGTTTGGCGCTGGTCTTTTCGTCTTTTTTCGCGGTGTCCGCGTTCTCGGCTTCACTCATCGCACCGCGGAACCCTTTAACGGCATTACCCAGGTCGCCACCGAGGCTGCGCAACTTCTTGGTGCCAAACAAAAGAATAATGATCGCCAGAACAATCAACAATTGCCAAATACTTATGCCACCAAAACCCATCATTGTTCTCCCAATCTAAAACAAACCGCTGAAACCCCGCGCGCAAACATCAAGTGCTGGTGCGCGAAGCCTTCTCTTCAATACCTGACAAACCGAAACGACGCTCCAGCTCCCGCAACACATCTTGCGGCCCCAGCCCCTTGTGCGCCAGCAGTACCAGACTATGGAACCACAAATCAGCCATCTCGTAGACCACCTGACCGGCATCATCGCCCTTGGCCGCAATGACCGTCTCCGTGGCCTCTTCACCTATTTTTTTCAAAATAGTGTCCAGACCTTTTGCGTAGAGGCTCGCCACGTAGGAGGAATCCGCCTGCGCCGATTTGCGCTCCTCTAATATCTGAGCCAACTGCTCAAGGATATCCGCAGATTGATTCATAATCTACTCCGATTTCCCGTCCGATTCGCCACCGGTGGCAGCATAAATCGCTTCCGGGTCTTTCAAAACCGGGTCAGCATCCACCCACACCCCATCATGCCAGCGTTTGTAAAAACAGCCCTGGCGCCCGGTATGGCAGGCGATACCCCCTTTCTGCTCGATTTGCATCAACAGCACATCGGCATCACAATCCAGACGCATCTCTTTAACGATCTGCTCATGGCCAGAGACCTCGCCCTTACGCCATAATTTCCGCCGTGAACGGGACCAGTAGACGGCCTTGCCGCTGGCCATCGTTTCGGCGAGCGAGTCCCGGTTCATCCAGGCGAACATCAGCACTTTGCCTGTTTCAGCATCCTGGGCAATGGCAGGAACCAGGCCATCTTCGGTCCATTTAATCTCATCAAGCCAGCCACTCACAGACGCACCTCGATGCCCCGATCCCGCAGGCACTGCTTGGCTTCGCCCACCGTGTGTTCGGCAAAGTGAAAAATACTCGCCGCCAGCACGGCGTCGGCCTTGCCCTCGGTCACCCCATCGGCCAGGTGATCGAGCGTACCAACACCACCGGAGGCGATCACCGGCACGGAGACAGCCTCGCTTACCGCCCGAGTCAGCGCCAGATCAAAGCCATCGCGCG
This sequence comes from Gammaproteobacteria bacterium, assembly GCA_027001525.1. Classification (GTDB taxonomy): domain Bacteria; phylum Pseudomonadota; class Gammaproteobacteria; order Tenderiales; family Tenderiaceae; genus JALTMR01. Next base: position 1,543 of record JALTMR010000211.1, on the reverse strand, counting down.
TGCCATCCCGATCCATGCTGGTCAGGAGAATCTCCCCCGCGCCAAAGTCGACCATCTTGGCAGCCCACTCGATCACGTCGATGCCGGTGGGCTTGCGACCACCGTGGGTAAAAATCTCCCACCTGGGCGGCTCATCGCCAACGCTGACCTTCTTCGCGTCGATGGCCACGACGATGCACTGGGAACCAAATGACTCCGCCGCCTCGCGCACAAACTCCGGGTTAAACACAGCGGCCGTATTGATGCCCACCTTGTCGGCGCCGGCATTCAACATGCGGCGAATATCCTCTTTGGTGCGGATACCGCCGCCCACTGTCAAAGGGATAAAGACCTGGCTGGCCACCTCTTCCACCACATGCACCATGGTCTCGCGCTCTTCGTGGCTGGCGGTGATATCGAGAAAGACCAACTCATCGGCTCCCTCCTCGTTATAACGCTTGGCCACTTCCACCGGGTCACCCGCATCACGGATACCGACAAATTTGACGCCCTTGACCACGCGGCCGCGATCCACATCCAGACATGGAATAATACGCTTGGCCAGTGCCATTATTTTTGATCCGCGATGGTTTGAGCTTCGCTCAGGTCGATGGTGCCTTCATACAGCGCACGCCCGAGAATCGCCCCCATGATGCCATCCTCTTCACCCGGCTTCAGGGCGTGAATATCATTGAGATCAGTCACGCCGCCGGAGGCGATCACCGGGATATTGATGGCCTGCGCCAGTTTGCGCGTGGCCTCAACGTTAACGCCCTGCATCATGCCGTCCCGACTGATATCGGTGTAGACAATCGCCTCGACACCATCGCGCTCAAAGTGCTGCGCCATGTCAATCACATCGTGGTGAGAGAGCTTGGACCAGCCATCGATGGCGACCTTGCCGTCTTTGGCATCGAGACCGACGATAATGTGGCCGGGAAATTCGGTACAGACATCGCCCACAAAGTGCGGCACATTCACCGCCTTGGTGCCAATGATGACGTAGCTCACGCCGCAATCGAGATAGGCCTCAATAGTCTCCTCGTCGCGAATGCCGCCACCCACCTGAATCGGCAGATCGGGAAATGCCTTGGCGATCGCCCTGACCACGTCGGCATTCACCGGCTTGCCGGCAAACGCACCATCGAGATCGACCAGATGCAGTCGCCGCGCACCCGCCTCGACCCAACGGCCGGCCACCGCCACGGGATCATCGGAAAAAACGGTATCGTCTTCCATTCTACCCTGGCGCAAACGCACGCATTTGCCTTCCTTCAGGTCAATGGCTGGTATTAACAACATGTTGTTGGCTCCCGCAGATAAATTGATTCGTTGCTAACAGGTGGCTGAAAAATCCGGTTACTGACTTCCGTCCCAACTGACAAAGTTACGCAGCAGCGCCAACCCCGCCTGCTGGCTTTTTTCCGGGTGAAATTGTGCCGCAAAGACGTTGCCGGCGCTAATCACGGAAGTAAATTCCACGCCATACTGAGTCGTGCCCACGCGACATGCCTGCTGCGCCGGCTCAACGTAGTAACTGTGGACGAAATAGAAACGGCTGTCC
>JALTMR010000210.1 GCA_027001525.1 Gammaproteobacteria bacterium | reverse complement strand
ACGTGGGCCAGCGGAAAAGCGTGGGCACAGGGGATGGCGATACAGCCGCTGCCGGTACACAGATCAAGCACCGACTCAACACACTCGGCATCCACCCAGGGTGAAAAACGATCATCGATCAGCTCGGCAATAGGCGAACGCGGCACCAGCACCCGTTCGTCGACATAAAATTCAAGACCGGCAAACCAGGCTTGATGAGTCAGGTAGGGGGCGGGAATCCGCTCCTCGACACGACGACGCAGCATATCAAACACCTGCCGCCGCTCTGCCATGGTCAAACGCCCCTGCAACAACTCCGGGGCCAGCCCCGGGCGCAGTGACAGCGCGTGCAGCACCAGAAACAGCGCCTCATCCACCGCATTATCGGTGCCGTGGCCGTAGGTTAAGCCGGCTTCGTTAAAGCGGCTGGCACCCCAGCGGATATAGTCAGAAATCGTCTGAAGAACATCGATGGTCTCTCGTTCCTGGGCTTTACTTATCATTCGCAATACACATCAAGCTGATAGAGCCACCGCGCCGGCCATGGTCTGATCAGCAGCTCTTAAATGGAATTTGGGGTGAAAATAGTTTCGAATCTGCACGGAAAACAGCACGGGAGTGGCTGCCTCTCCGCCAACTGGCGCATATAGTGCGCCATGACGCCGAGGGAGACAAGCGGCCCGAACCTGGGACAAAGCCCGTCAACCACGAAATAACCCCGGTTCTGAACAAAAATCAAAGCCGGAAGAAGCGATCACTCCCCTCTTGCCACAAGCTCGTCCACCGAGCGACACGGATACCCCAAACTCTGCGCCACAGCCGGATGAGTCACCTCGCCGAAATAGACATTCAGGCCGTCACGCAGCGCAGCACTGGCACGCAACGCCTCTACGTAGCCCAGATCGGCCAACTGCAACACAAACGGCAAGGTGGCGTTGGTCAACGCCTGGGTCGCCGTGCGGGCACAGGCACCTGGCATATTGGTCACGCAGTAGTGCACCACGCCCTCATCCACAAACAGCGGGGCGGAGTGGCTGGTGGGGCGGGAAGTCTCGATGCAGCCGCCCTGGTCGATGGCCACATCAACCACCACGGCCCCCGCCGACATCGCTTTCACCATTGCACGGCTAACCAGCCTGGGGGCCGCATGACCAGGCAGCAGCACGGCACCAATCAGCAGATCGGCATCGGCCACCAGTTCAGCCAGGGCGTGAGCCTCGGAGTAGCGCGTCTTCAGCGCCGGACCAAACAGATCGTCCAACACACGCAGGCGCGGCAGACTGGTATCGAGAATCGTCACATCAGCCCCCAACCCAAGGGCCATCTTGGCCGCTTCCGTCCCGACCACACCACCGCCAAGAATCACCACCTTGCCGGGGCAGACCCCCGGCACACCGCCGAGCAACACGCCACGACCCGAATTGGCCATCTGCAGCGCGTTGGCTCCGGCCTGAATCGCGATGCGCCCGGCGACTTCGCTCATGGGCACCAGCAGGGGCAGACCACCCTGGTGATCGGTGACCGTCTCATAGGCAATGGCCACGACCTTGTGCGCCAGCAGCTGGCTGGTCTGCTGTGGGTCCGGTGCCAGATGGAGGTAGGTAAACAGGAGCTGCCCCTCAAAGAGCAGCGACAGTTCAGCGGGCTGCGGCTCCTTGACCTTAACGATCATAGGGCATTGATAGATGGCCTCGGCGCTATCCAGCATCTCTGCCCCCGCCGCTTCATACAACGCGTCGCTAAAACCGATGGCCTCCCCGGCGCGGCGTTGCACGCACACCTGGTGCCCGGCATCCACCAGCGCCCTGGTTCCCGCCGGCGTGACGCCAACCCGATATTCGTGATCCTTAATCTCTTTTGGAACCCCGATTCTCATTCGATCTGCCCCCCTTTGCCGGGCGCGCGCAGACGCCCCAAAACTCCATTCAGGATACGCCGTGGTGCTCGTTCCAGCCATCCTGGATACATTGGGCCAATGTCATGGCGTCGAAGGGCTTGGGGATCACGGCGATAGCGCCCATAGATTTCAGCTGCGCCACCTCATCCGCTGCCACCTTGGCCGTCATAAACATCGCCGGGGTCGCCCCAAGGGAGGGCAATTGCCGTAGCGCCTGCAAAGTCGCCGGGCCATCGAGGTCCGGCATCATGACGTCAAGCAGCAGCAGATCAGGGTCGTAGGCCTGCGCCTGCGCCAGTGCCTCCTGACCGGAGCTGCACATTTTCAGCTCGAACCCGCCCAGCGTCTCCAGGGCAATCTGGGCAACCGCCTGAATATCGGGCTCGTCCTCCACGTAGAGAATTTTCTTCAATCTGTTGTCAGCCATCGCCTGTTTCTCTTCTGTTTCATCGTTCAGAACACCTCTGTCTGACGCTGCACGTAATAGGTTTGAGAGTCAAAAGTTCGCCCTGCCAGGCGACATACCGCGGCTCAGCGCAGCACGAGAGAAGATACCCAGGGGCATGACCAAAACTCATCAAGCAGGGGTCGCCCCTCACTCATCACCACTTTCTGACCAACGGTACAGCGCCTCAACAACATTGCCGCAGCCCTGGTAGTTAACGAATTCACACAACTCCTGCACCAGCGTCACACCCCGCCGGCTCAGCAACTCACCGTCAGAGGCGTCGCCACCACCGCTCTGGTAGTCAAATCCCTCGCCGCTGTCCTGCAGATGAATCCGCACCGCACCCGCCCCTGCCGAGTGGGCCACATTGATGATCAGCTTCACTTGCCCTTCCTGCAGGGTCGAGAGCAGGTCTTCGCGCCGCGTATAGTACTCGGCAAACCCCTCAGCACCCTGCTTCAGGGCAGAGTCCAGCTTCAGAATGCCGTGGTCCAGGGCGTTGTTATAGAGCTCCGTCAAAATGGTGTAGAGCACATTTTTATGCTCTTTCAGATCCATCACCTCGTTGATCTGGCCAAGCAGCATGGGCACCGGGTCGGCCTTGGCCAACATCGCCCCCTGCAACGTCATCGCAATCTCAAATACATCCTCGTGGTCGCCCACCGCGACAACCTTGTCCGGCACCGGCTTCTCTTCATGCACCAGATCAAGCTGAGCCACCACGTTCGACAGCAGCTCTGGCGTCAGGGGGATATCCACCATGCTGATGTCATCCGCCTGCTTTGCCGTCAGGCAGAAGGCGGACAACTGCTCCAGCACGCCATCAAGGGCATACGCCTGGCCCCGGCTCTGAAGAATGGCCGCCTCGTAGCGCTCATCACCAAAGTAGTCCCCCGCCGGGTTTTGCGCCTCCACAACCCCGTCGGTGGCCAGCAGAATATGGTCCCCCGCAGAGTGTGGAATGTACTGCACGGCGCTGTGGGCATCGAAGTTTTTCGAAATCCCCAGCGGCAGCGAGGTGGACTTGAGGTACTGCTTGATCCGGCGACTCTCGCCATCCACCACCAGCGCATCGGGCATACCGCAATTGCTGAATGCAATACGCCCCGATTCACCGTTGATGCTGACAAACTGCAGCGCCATAAACATGCCGCCCGGCAAGCTTTGGCAAAGTTTGTCGTTGATCTGGGCCACAATCTGCTCCGGCGCAAACCCCTTGCGAGTCAGGGCACGGAAGGTGTCGGCAGCGGGCATGGCAGCCAGCGCGGCGGAGAGGCCGTGGCCCGTCACATCGGCCAGCAGAATATTGAGATCCCCCGAAGGCGATATCTCGGAAAGGTACATATCGCCGCTGAAAACCCCGGCAGGGGAAACGTGGTAACGCGGGCCTGCAATACTGACGTTGCGTGAGCTGACGATTTTCTCGAACACCGTCTCGGCGATCTCTTCATCACGCCGCATCTGGTCATACAGCGCCCGCACCTCGCGCTGAAGATCACGAATGCGCTCCAGCGCCCGAATCTTCGCCTTCAGCAAGGTACCGCTAATGGGTTTGGTCAAAAAATCATCGCCGCCGGCATCGATACAGCGCGCCAGCGACTCTTTATCCGTCAGGGCGGTAAGAAAAATAATGGGGACAAAATCATCACCTGCGGCTGCCTTGATGGCTGTGGCGGCTTCGTAACCGTCCATCACCGGCATCATGGCATCCATGAAAATAATATCTGGCCGGGCGCTGGAGAAGACCTCAACGGCAACCGCGCCGTTTTCAGCCTCACAGACCTCAAAACCGGACTTGCTGAGAATCGACTTCAGCAACAGCCGATTGGTCGCCTCATCGTCAACGATCAGCGCCCTGGAGGAAGATCTCACCGCCACATCCTGTGCCGCTCTATCCATCCCGTATTCCTTGCGTGGCCTGAGATCACTCTTTGATACTGAACAGCTTGTCGAAGTTGGCCACCGTCAGCACCTTCTTCACCGATGAGGAGGGCTTGAACAGATCCACATCACCACTCAACAGATCAGCGTGCTCACGCAGCAACAGCAACATGCCCAGGGCCGAGCTGTCCATGTACTCCGCTTCACTCAGGTCCACATGAAAATGGGCCCCCGAGGCGTTGCAATCTTTGTATGCTTCGCGAAACTCCCGGTGGAGTGAGAAATCGAACTTTTCCGACACCTTGATGGTAACGTCCGCGCCACCAGCGGCGCTTTCAACTTGTACGGACATGACGTGCTCCCTAGCTAAGCCGTTCTGCGTTTCCGGCGTTTACTGCCGCCGACAGAAATACAGAACACCTTCTCCATTGGTTTAACTGTGCAAACCGATTGCACACTCTTCGAGAGCCATAGCGACCTGGACGCAGCCAAACTTTAGGGCACCTCTATTAATTCTGGGTGTGGCAGATTGAATCCCAAATTCGTTACATCCAGGCGCAAATTGCGGGTAATAGCGGGACTATTGCCAAAATTTGCAACGCCGATGTGGCGGATTTGGGGTTTAAGATGCGCTTTCATGAATTAATAGAGGTGCCCTTTAACCAGAGTGGCACCTGACCAGTTCAGATAAACAGAGAATTGCAATGGTATTTAACGACAACACACAGGGGGAGAGATCAGCTGTTTTTGCGCTTTCGCCTTGCACGAAAGAACTCGCTCAGCAGGTTACCGCACTCCTCGGCCAACACCCCGCCCGTCAACGCCACCTGATGATTGAGGCAGTCGGTGCCAAGAATCTCAAACACACTCCCCGCCGCCCCGCCTTTCGGGTCAAAAGCGCCAAACACCACTCGTGCCACCCGAGCATGGATGATCGCCCCGGCGCACATGGCACACGGCTCCAGCGTGACATAAAGAGTGGCGTCCACCAGACGATAGTTTTCCAGCCGCTGACCGGCATCACGCAGCGCCACGATTTCAGCGTGGGCGGTAGGATCGTGAGCGGTGATGGGGCGATTCCTCCCCTCACCGATAACCAGATCATCTTTCACCAGCACCGCCCCCACCGGCACCTCATCCGCCGCCTCCGCCTGACGTGCCAGCGCCAGGGCGTGACGCATCCACTTCTCATCGCTGGCAAGCGGAGCAGCGCCCAACATCGCGGCCATCTCATTCATCGCCATAGCCCGCCCCAAAACCTGGTGCGGCACCAGGGGTGACGCGAACTTGTCAAAGAGACCCACTTCAGTGCCATAAAAATACCGTTCCCCATTTAAATAAATTTTTGAAGCTGCCTTTAAGGCAATTCTCTGTCACTCAACCAATAAAAGCGATAAGGAGGAATAACCAACTGGTCCTTGAACATTCTGGGCGACTCGCCGGAGTAGAGAT
>JALTMR010000209.1 GCA_027001525.1 Gammaproteobacteria bacterium | reverse complement strand
TTAGGAATAATCTACTGCGCTGATGGGAGAGTGGTTCAAATTTCCCCGATTTTTCGTTACATAGCCCCACTATGCGCCTCAAAATCGTGAAAATTTGCACTCGCTCTCCCACCATGCTCGCTACGATTACCTGAGTCCGACAGGCTCCTAGAGCGGGTGTACCAGCAGCTCGTTGCTTCTCGCACCCTGTGCCAGCCTGATCTGCAATGCTGCGGGGCTGGTGCTCTCATAGGCCCAGTCCGGGCGAAAAATAAATCCACAGGTGTTGCCCGCCTCAGCGGCATCTTGCAGTCGGGCCAGTGCGTCGTGATCGGCCCCGGCGACCCAGCTCAGTACCGCCCCGCAGGTGGGGGAGCGTAGGGCTTTTTCCACCGCCCAGAGGCCGTCTGTGGTGGGGTGGGGGTGGATTTGCAGAATACGGGAGCGGTTAATGCCGTGAGTTTTCAGGTTGATCGCTGCGGCGGCCTGCGGTGGCGAGACCCATGCCAGCCAGCGTTCAGTGTGGCTGAGTTCCGCCAGGGCAGGCAGAATCAGCTGAAGCGCCTCGGGGTAATCGGCGGGATAGAATATCTCCGTAATTCCCCCCAGTGGCCAGCCGCCATCAGGCAGTTGCCGGTCCAGCGCTGCGTAGCCACTATGGAGTACCCGGCGCGGCGCTTTTGCATTCAGTGGCGGGAAGACGAGGTTGAGCGCCAGCGGCAGTTGTGCTTGTTTCATAAGGTTTTGCCATTCCTGATGATGCCCACAGCGATGCCTTCGATATGCAGCTCCTGCTGTTTCAAATCAATCTGAATCGGGTCGAAGTCCACATTCTCGGGAAATAGCGTGACCTGGTTGCCGCGGCGTTTAAAGCGTTTTACCGTCACCTCATCCTCCAGGCGGGCAACCACCACCTGGCCGTTGCTGGCCGTGGGGCTGGTGTGAACAGCGAGCAGGTCGCCATCGAGAATACCGGCATCGCGCATACTCATGCCTTTGACGCGCAGCAGGTAGTCCGCCTGGGGGTGGAACAGCTCGGGGGCGATCAGATAGTGGTCCTCGATATTCTCCTGCGCCAGAATGGGGTAACCGGCGGCCACCTGCCCCACCAGGGGGAGTCCGGGCGCTTGCTCTTCCAGAATGCGAATGCCGCGGGAGGTGCCGGGGACGAGTTCTATGGCCCCCTTGCGAGCCAGCGCCTTGAGGTGGTCCTCCGCTGCATTGGCAGAGCGAAAGCCAAGCTCCCTGGCGATTTCGGCGCGGGTGGGGGGCATGCCGGTACGAGTGACGCACTCACGAATCAACTCCAGCACCTGGCGCTGTCTTGCGGTTAAATTATCCATTTCAGTTGCGCTTCGTTTGATTGGTATTGACTGTGATTATAGCCAGTGGTGGGCTGTATGCAACCCCAGTATCGGCAGCGGGGCAGTGAATTGAAACATGAGCCCTCCTAATAACTGAGAACCAATGGGAGATTGCTGGAATTCACTGATGTATGGCGGTATGGCACCATCCTGGTGTAGTTTCTAAGGCTGTTAAAGAGAGGCGTCTAACAGATGAGAGGCAGCACAGGCACAATATTTGACGAGCTGGAGCAGCTGGGCACGGGGAGCGGTTTCCGCGCTGTGCTGGCGGACATGCTGGAAGGGGCTGACATGTTTCGTGATTTCAGCCGTCAGGATGTGGAGCAGTTGGCCGCCTATGTGGCCGCCTACGCCGCCCCCCGGGGCACCAAGGTGTTGGCTGAGGGCGGTCGTGAGAGCTATATGTTCATCGTCGCTTCCGGGCGGGTGGACATCTTCAAACACCCGGGCGATCAGGCTAAAGAGACCAAAATCGCCACCGTCAGGGCGGGTAAAAGCATTGGCGAAATGGCGGTGGTGGATGGACTGCCCCATTCAGCCACGGCGGTGGTGGCCGAGGAGGCGAAGCTGATCCTGATTACCCAGCGCAACCTGGATCAGCTGGTGGAACACAATCCGGCATTGGGTGCCAAGTTCCTGAGACGTCTCTGCGCACTGATGAGTTTGCGCCTGCGCCAAACCAGCGGTGTCCTGATCGACTATATTGGCAAGTAATCACTCTCTTTCTCAATCGCCTGGCAAGCACTCGTTTCATGGCTAAATCACGTACACTACGCATCGCACTCAATATTCCCGCTTACGAAATTCAGCAGTATTATGAAGGGGTTGCCAGCAACGTGGCCGCTACTGCCGCAGATGGTCGAACGGTGCGCTTTCCCGCCAGCATCTTGCGCAGCGTGGTGACCCGGGAGGGGGTATACGGCGAGTTTGAGCTGGCTTTCGACGAGCACAATAAATTTCTTTCCATACGTCGTATTGGCGATTAACACCCGGGAGCAACCGATGGAGCAGATGGAACGCCTGCTGGCGATTATGGCGGCCTTGCGTGACCCCGAGACCGGCTGCCCGTGGGACAAGGCACAGACCTTTGCCACCATCATCCCCTTCACCATCGAAGAGACCTATGAGGTGGCCGAAGCGATCGATGCCGGGGACATGGTCTCGCTGCGCGAAGAGCTGGGGGATCTGTTATTTCAGGTGGTCTTCTATGCCCAGATGGCCAGCGAGGCGGGTGATTTTAACTTCGACGATATCGTCAGCGCCATTTGTGACAAGCTGGAGCGTCGTCACCCTCATGTTTTTGGCGACGAAAAGATCGATGATGCCGAGGAGCAAAGCCAGGCCTGGGAGCAGCATAAGCAGCGCGAGCGTGATGCCAAGGCGGATCAGGCCCGGCTCTCCGGTAGTTTGATGGACGACATCCCCAAGGCACTGCCGAGTCTGATGCGGGCGATGAAATTGCAGCGCCGGGCGGCCAGGGTCGGGTTTGATTGGCCCGCCGTTGAGCCGGTGCTGGCGAAGATCGAGGAGGAGTTGGCCGAAGTGCGTGAAGCGCTGGCCCAGGGCGGCAGCCCTGCCCGGCTGACCCATGAAGTCGGCGATTTGATTTTTGCCTGCACCAATTTGGCGCGCCATACTCGGGTGGACCCCGAGGAGGCGATGCGCGGCGTCAATAACCGGTTTGAGTCCCGCTTTCGCCGTATCGAAGGCCTGCTGGCAGAGCAGGGTAAAACCGCTCAGGAGGCCACACTGGCGGAGCTGGACGCATTGTGGGAACTTGCCAAGCGTGAAGAGCACTAACACGGTTGGCCATCCGCTATTCGCAAAGGAAGCATTGAAAATGAAACAGCAGTTAATCGCCTGGCTGATGGGCTTTGTTCTGTCCACCGGGGTCGCGTGGGCCGGGGCCGGCGAGATGACCATCATCTACTCCGGCAACACCGACGGCGAGCTGGAGCCCTGCGGCTGCAGTGAGGAAGGTAACCTCGGCGGCATACTGCGCCGGGCAACCACCATCGACAAGCTGCGGCGCCGGCACCCTGACCTGTTCCTCGTCTCCTCCGGCGGCCTGCTGGCCAGCATCTCGCCGCAGGACCGATTGACCGGGGAGTACATTCTCAAAGGCCTGGCCCAGGTGAGCTACGACGCCTTGGGTGTGCAGTGGCAGGATCTGGCCTACGGCGACGAGTTTATTCTCCATGATGGCCTGCACTGGGTCTCCAGCAACCATCGTCATGCGGGTGTGGCAAAGGAGCGGTTGATTCGTCGTGGCGGTCAGTTGCTGGCCTTTTTCTCCTGGCTCGATCCCGACAAAGATCCTGCCATCGCCATGGGGGAGGGGCGCCCGGTCTCCGTCTCGGGTGATACTGCCGAGCTGGCGCAATCCCTCAAGGCCGCGCAGGCCAGCGGTGCACTGACCATGTTGGCTACCTCGCTGCCGCTGGCCCAGGCGCGTGAGCAACTGCCGCTGGAGCAGGTGGATATTCTTGTGATCGAATCAGCCTATGAAGAGTATGGCGAGCCTCAGAAAATCGGTAATCTGCTGGTCTTGCAGCCGGGTTCACGCGGCATGCGTCTGGGGCATCTAACCCTTGAGCGCGGCACCGATGGTCGCATTGCCGCTTTTCGGCACGAGGTGATCAAAATGCCCAAAAGTGTGGAAGATGCCGAGCGTCTCCTGCCCTGGTACAAGGAGTACAACGCCAAGGTAAAGGAGACCTATCTGGTTCGCGCCGCGCAGCGCAGGGCGGCAGAGTCGGGGGACAGCCCTTATGCCGGTGAGGAGGCCTGTGCCACTTGCCATGCGGATGAGCACGACATCTGGTGGGACACTCCTCACGCCGGCGCTTACGACAAGCTGGAGGACGTCAACAAGGCCTATGACCCCAACTGCGTTGGTTGCCACACCGTGGGCTATGATCAGCCCGGCGGTTTTATCGATATGGATACGACCCCCCAGTTTGCCGGTGTGCAGTGCGAGAACTGTCATGGTGCAGCCCGTGAGCATGTAAAAAGTGCGGGCTCCCGCCCCGTGGCCAACGCTCACTGGGAGCCGCAACAGATGTGCGCCCAGTGCCATGTGCAGAAACACAGCCCCACCTTCAACTTTGACCGCTATTGGCCTCGTATCAGGCACGGGCTGGCAAAATAGGCGTCGCGCCTGTTGCGGCCTGTTTCTGTGTGAAGTTTGTTCCGGTGGCGCTCGCCCCGGCCTCTCTCCGATAGCGACTGTTTCGCCTTTGTTCCTGCTGTTTGTTCTGTTTCTATCCTTCCTTTTCAAGGGGTATTTCTGATTGCCGCCCTAATAAGTGGCGGAGTGCACCAGGATTGTGCGTCGAAGCTGTTTTTTCTTCGATTACGTAATTAACACGATAGAAAAGTTCTTTTTAATCATGGGGTTGTTTTTGTTTTCCCGTTTTGGCTTAAAACCTGCTAGGCGTCAGCCATGCGCATTCATGGCCACATGGCTGTGGATCGGGTGCTGACAAATCATCGGGAGTAAATAAAGGGAACCTTATGTCTTACTTAGAGCCTTCAGAATTCGTTACAAAAATGGTGGACGCGGGCGAGTCCAAGATCTACATGTCGACCAAAGATACGGTCATTCGCGCCTACATGGCCGGTGCCGTGCTCGCACTGGCTGCCATGTTTGCCATCACTGTGATCGTTCAGACCGGCTCGCTGCTGTTGGGGTCTGTCCTGTTCCCGGTGGGCTTTATCATGTTGTACCTGATGAAGTTTGATCTGCTGACCGGCGTATTCACCCTCGTTCCCCTCTCCTGGCTGGACAAGCGGCCGGGGGTCACCATTGGCCAGGTGCTGCGTAACTGGGGTTGGGTTTTCGTGGGTAACCTGGGCGGCGCGCTGACAGTGGCGTGCATCATGTCGTTCATCTTGACCTATGGCTACAACATCGACGGCGGTGCAGTGGCGGATAAGGTTGGGCACATCGGCGAGTCCCGAACCCTGGGCTACAAAGAGCATGGCCTTGAGGGCTGGCTGACGATCTTCATGCGTGGCATGTTGTGCAACTGGATGGTCTCCATGGGCGTTGTTGGTGCCATGATCTCCACCTCGGCTACGGGTAAAATCGCCGCCATGTGGATGCCTATCATGCTCTTCTTCTACATGGGCTTTGAGCACTCCATCGTTAACATGTTTCTGTTTCCTTTTTCCATGATCATGGGCGGTGGTTTCACTGTTGCGGATTACCTGATCTGGAACGAGTTGCCCACGGTGTTAGGTAACTTGGTGGGGGGGCTGGTCTTTGTGGCATTGCCGTTGTACTACACCCACGTCAGAACCAGTCCGGATCGCACCATCAGCAAGTAACTGACGGGTCTGAAAACGTTGAATACCGCCGTTGTGGGGGTGG
>JALTMR010000208.1 GCA_027001525.1 Gammaproteobacteria bacterium | reverse complement strand
ATTCATGCAGCAGAAAAAAGATCAGCACCGTGGCAAAGGCGTTATCCCCATAGGCCAGTGACTCCGCATTCATCCGAGCGCAAAGCAGGCGACGCTGATCGGCCTCGCTCAGTTTCTTGCGTGTGGAAGCTAGCTGTATCTCTGCCACATCCATAATGTGAAGGTCATCCTTCATCGCATGCAACAGCGCGGGCGTGATGCTGCCGTAGGCGCAAGTCATCTGCAGCATTCGGCCTCGAGGCCGGTCTTTCATGCAGTCGTGAAGGGCGCGATGCGACAGCGCTTTATACTGACCAAACAGAATCGCGTTGATAATGGGCTGATGATCGAAAAACCACACCCCCCAGCGCCACAGATAGGCCCACCAGTAGTGGCGTGCAAGATACTCCGGCTTGCCATCGACAAAATGACGCCAGACCCCCCGACCCTTGACCGCATTACAATGCCCTTTTTCAGCCATGCACTGCACCAGTCTCATCTACTTGATCAAACAGCTTCCCGAGGGCGGGAGCCAGCAATGTTTCGGCCTGACGTCTGGCGCTTCGTTGCACCTCTACCCCGCCCTCACTCAGTGGCCAGCCAAGTTCAGGCAGACTGGGCTCCACCACAACAACCGGCGCCTGGCAGCCACAGCGACAACGGTGAACCGACAGCGCCTGATCACTCAAGTACCAGGGGCGCTTGCGATAAAGCAGCAAATAGAGAACTTCAACCAACGACCAGGGTTGTCGCAGCGCATGTTCCAGTCCCGCCGGCCCCTCCCGGCAAACGCTGGCATGGTGAACAATCAACGCATCGAGTTTATGCCGGCAGCAGATGGCCTCGGTAGACGCCAGCTCAATAGTTGCGCCATCACTGTAGTACTGGCCATCAATCACCACCGGGCGATACAGCACGGGCATGGCAGCACTGGCCATAATGCGCGGAGCCAGATCCCCGGAGCAAAACAGCGTCTTCCCCCCTTGGCTCAGATTGGTAGCCAGGGAGTAGAACGGAATCGGACAATCGCCAAAAGTCCGGGCGGCAAGATTGCTACGGATGAAATCAATGGCAGCCTGATTGTCAGAGATACCCGTGTACCCCCTTCCCTTGCGTACCACCATTTGCCAGATAAAGCGCGACCAGGAGTCAGGCGTCCAATAGGCGCGGGGTTTGACGTGAGCCAAACGATCTGCCCACTGATTCAGATCAGTGCCACTGGCATAGATCCCGCCCACCAGGGCACCCGCACTGCAACCCGCAATGGCACCAATCTCGATACCCAACTGTTCCAGCGCCAATAAAAAACCGGTGTGGGCAAAGACCCCGCGCCCGCCACCAGAACTCAATATCACCCCCACCTTCATTGCTCTACCCATAAACCACCCGCCAGCAAAAGGATGTGACAACCACCACGCAAAGATTGGCGACGCCCTTCGGCCCACCCCTCTCTGCGACCAGGCCCACTCAATCACGCCGCCGCCTGTACGATGTAACTGACAGAACGCCTAAACCCACAACTCCAGCACAAAATAACGCATCACCGCCTTCAACACGTCACTGCGGGCAATAATGCCCTTGAGCTCACCGTCGGCAACAATGGGCAATGCCCCCACACGTTGCTCGACAAACAAACGGGCAATATGGCGAACATCCGTATCGGCACTCGCCGTCAGGACCGGCGACTGCATCAACACCCCGACTTTCTCATTGCTGCCGTGCCGTGTCTGTCGCTGATAGTTATCCGTCACACCGCCCAAATGGCGCAAAACATCCCGTTCAGAGACCATTCCCGCCAGCGCCCCATCCGGGGAAACCACGGGCAAATGGCGAATCTGCTCTGTCCGAAACAAAGCCAGGGCCTCGCTAACAGTGGCATCAGAAGAGACCACCACCACAGGTGCACTCATCACCTGTGCAGCCACCACCTCCCCTTGAGCCCGAGGTAGCGCGTCAACAGCCCGATAGCTCTCCACAGCGCCGCGCCTGCGGCTCCTCTTTTCTGCCTGCTCACCACTCTCGTCAGCATCGATGGCCCGCTCAGCCACAATGGCCTCGACACCCTCAACAACGCGCTTTTTGAACACCTTGTCCACGGGCATCAGCTCGTGAGCGTTCGGCCCATCTATGTAGAACGTCATAATCTCCCGCAGCCGTCAAACTGACTTCTGATCAATACACTCCACCCGCTTGCAGCGGCCTCCCCGGCACCTGGCCTGTGCAATCACTCACCCGCCCTGGGAACCTCGGATTGAGTCCGAATCCGGTAGAGTTTCTCCACCGGCAATATGGCCACAATGCCATCCCCTGCCATATTGAGACAGGCCGCTTCCATAATTCCCTCAGCAATGGTTTCTGCCTCTTCCTTGTCTACAAAGATCTCGATACGGGCATGACTGGTAAGCCAGTCTTTGGCATAAAAATCTGCATACTCCCCATAGCCCTTGACCTTGGAAACAGTCAGGCAGCTAACGCCCAGCGTCTGTAACTTGCGCTCGACCTTTTCCAGCAGTTCGAGACGAAATATGGCAGTAATTTTTCTGTAGTTCATGATTGATCTCTCCTGGTTACTTGATCGAGTACTATCCTTCACGCCCTTCCTGATCTGGATGAGCACAACACGCCCCTCGGCACCAGATGCAGTGGCAGTCAATGTGGTCACAGGTCACATCCTGACGACGGCTTTCGTAGCGCCGTTCGGCCCACGGGCCGAGCAAGCGTTTGATGAACGAGGGCTGGTATTGCCGCCGCAACGAGGCGCGCAGGTCGGGTTTGGCAAGCTGGCGTTTGAGAAACCAGCCATAGCCGCGATTACCCAACAGTTCGAACAGGGCGCGATTGACCACCGAAGTCTTCATCTGTGGCCTTAGCTCACGTTGCCAAAGGGCATCGTAGCTCTCGTCAGTCAGCAGACTCTGTGCCGCCAGCACACCGGAGTGAATTGCCAGCCTCATGCCAAAGCCCCACAACGTATCCTGAAAACCGGCCTGCTCCCCCACCCGGGGATGGGGGCCGCTGCAGGCGCTGGCCGGAATGCGAAAATTGCCGCTGCCACCGTGAGGCTGCGGATTATTCATCTCCAGCCCCACCAACTGTTCAAAGGCAGCCAGAGTGCGCTGGACGTAAAGCTTCTCCTGCTTGAAACCGGAAAACATGCAGCTTTTCAGCGTGCCCTTGCCGTTCATGATCAACAGATAGGCGTAGCCTTTGGGGGCAAGATCATCATCGCAGATGACCCAAAAGCCATCCGCCATCGTGGTCTCGAAGTGATAACCCACGGCGATGGCATCTGCCGCCCGTGGCCCGGCCGCAAGGATGCCCTCACCCTTCATCTGGCGCAGGCGGCTTTCGAAACGCACCTCAACCCCCAGCGCTTGTGCCTGGGCCAACAGAGCGCTATCGAGGGTGCCGGGGCCCGGGCCGCGCTCCACCAGGTAAAACAGGGGCTCGTCGCTATGCACCCGATAGGCACGACGCGCAGCATCAAACGCAGTAACGACACACCCAGGGCCGGCGTTGAAGTCTGTTGTCAGTCCCAGGTTGGCGAGAAAATCGAGCACGTTCGCTTCGCTGGTCCAGTTCTCCAGCCCCTGAAAATCGCCGCCGAAACGATGCCCCACCTCCTTATAGGCTTCGTGAACAACCACCTCACGTCCGGCCCGGGCCAGGGTGATTGCTGCGGCCAAACCCGCCGGGCCGGCCCCGGCAATTTCGATCACTTCATCGTTCACTGCGTCTGTCATTGTTTCACCTGCCTGGTGCTGATGCCTGTCGTCATCACCCGATGTGTCACCATCGCAGCGCATTAGCGCGACGATGACCTAATCGGTAACGGGGTAATCCCGCCGCGGCGGCCCCACATACAGCTGCCGGGGCCGGCCAATACGCTGCTGTGGCTCGGCGATCATCTCCATCCACTGTGCTACCCAGCCGGCGGTGCGGGCGATGGCAAACATAACGGTAAACATGTTGGTGGGAATGCCCAGTGCCTTGTAGATCAGGCCGGAGTAGAAATCGACGTTGGGGTAGAGCTTGCGTTCGATGAAATACTCATCCTTGAGCGCCGCCTCTTCCAGCGCCATGGCCAGTTCAAACAGCGGATCGTCTGGGTCCCCCAGTTTGGCCAGCACCTCGTGGCAGGCCGCCCGAATCACCTTTGCCCGCGGATCGTAATTTTTGTAAACGCGATGGCCAAACCCCATCAGCCGAAACGGATCATCCTTGTCCTTTGCCCTGGCGATATATTTCGGCACGTTTTTAACGTCGCCAATCTCCTCCAGCATTTTCAGCGCGGCTTCATTGGCACCGCCGTGGGCAGGGCCCCATAAGGCGGCAATGCCCGAGGCGATGCAGGCAAACGGATTGGCCCCGGAGCTGCCCGCCAAACGTACGGTGGAGGTGCTGGCGTTCTGCTCATGGTCGGCATGCAGCATAAAGATCAGATCCAGCGCCCGCTCCGCCACCGGATCAACCACATACTCTTCGCTGGGCACGGAGAACATCATGTGCAGCAGGTTGGCGGCGTAACCGAGGTCATTTTTGGGATAGACCACCGGTTCACCGACAGAGTGTTTGTAACAGGCCGCAGCGATGGTGGGCATTTTGGCAATCATGCGATGAGCAGCCACTTCACGGTGGTGGGGGTCGTGAATATCCGTGGAGTCGTGGTAGAAGGCGGACAGCGACCCCACCACCCCCACCATAATCGCCATGGGATGGGCGTCATGGTAGAAGCCGTCGTAAAAGCGCTTCAGGCTTTCGTTGATCATCGTGTGGCAGTCGATGGTGTGGGTGAAGTCATCGCGCTGCCGGGCGGAGGGCAACTCACCGTACATCAGCAGATAGGCCACCTCCAGAAATGTGCTGTGCTGCGCCAGCTGTTCAATGGGATAGCCGCGATAGAGCAAAACCCCCTGCTCCCCGTCAATAAAGGTCACGGCGCTGCGGCAACTGGCGGTGGAGAGAAAACCGGGGTCGAAGGTGAAGTAGCCCAGCTCACGATAAAGATTGCCGATAGGAACCACCGCTGGGCCTTCGGTTCCCGTCATGACGGGCAACGCCAGCGTCTTGTTCGCCACCGGGTCAGTCAGGGTCAGTACACGTTTCTGTTCCATGTCGAATCCTCCTACTGGTCAAGCGTTTGGCGCAGTGCGGCGATGGAGCGTGCCAGCGCCTGCGACTCTTCAGCAATCAGTGGCAGCTCAATCACCCGCTCCACGCCGTTGTCTGCCAACACCGTCGGCACCCCCATGGCGATATCCCGCTCGCCATATTCACCATCGAGAATGGCTACGCAGGGCAGAACGCGACGCCGGTCGCGTACCACCGCATCCACCATGGCGGCTACCGAGGCGGCCGGTGAATCGTAGGCGCTGCTGGTCTCTTTCAGGGCCAGAATCTCCGCCCCGCCCTGACGGGTTTTCTCCACCAGGCGCTCAATGGTGCCGGCTTCCAGAAACTGGTCGATGGGGATGCCATTGATGGTGGCGTAGCGGGTCAGTGGCACCATGGCGTCACCGTGGCCACCGATGACCAGAGTGGTGATCTCCTTGACGGAAAAACCAGTTTCCTGAGCGATGAAACTGGCCATGCGGGCGCTGTCCAGCACGCCGGAAAGGCCAAAGATACGGTGCCGGCCCCAGCCGGTTCGACGCCAGGCATGGTAGGTCAACACATCCACCGGATTGGTAACAATCAGCAGCAGGGCGTTGGGCGCATAACGCAGCACGTTGTCCACCGTTTCGTGT
>JALTMR010000207.1 GCA_027001525.1 Gammaproteobacteria bacterium | reverse complement strand
CGCGATTATGTCTCCCCTGCGGATGTGCAAGCCGTGGCTTTTGATGTGCTGCGTCATCGGGTGCTGGTCTCGTTTGAAGCCGAGGCGGAGGGCAGAAACGCCGACGATGTGATTGGCGAGTTACTGGCCCTGATTCCGGTGGCCTGAGATGGGACTTTTCAACCGTTTTCGCTCGCCACAGCGCAACCCTCAACCGTCGCCGGCCCGGCCCGAGGCGGTGCTCAACCCCGCCACGCAGGCCAGTGTTGACGAGCTGATCACCCTGCGTCAGCTGGCGGGCAAGCTGGACCTCAGCCAGCGCCAGGCCGCACGGGCACCACTGGCCGGCGGCCACGCCTCGCGCTTTCGTGGCCGCGGCATGGACTATCAGGAGTCGCGCAACTACCAGCCGGGGGACGATATTCGCAGCATGGACTGGCGCGTCACGGCCCGCACAGGCAGACCCCACACCAAGCTTTATCAGGAGGAGCGCGAGCGCCCGGTGGTGCTCTGTGTGGACCTGAACCCCGGCATGTTTTTCGCCAGCCGCGGGGCACTGAAGTCAGTGGTTGCCGCACGCGCCGCCAGCCTGATCGCCTGGGCTGCGGCCGCCCACGGTGACCGCATCGGGGCGCTGCTCTTTAACGGCGACCACCACGAACTGCCGCCACGCGGTGGCAAGCACGGGGTGCTGCGCCTGATCCGCCAGCTGGTCGCACAGAGCGACCCGCTGAAAAATATTCAACAGCCACCCCACCCGGAGGGGCTGAACCATGCCCTGGCGCGACTGCGGCGAGTATGCCGGCCGGGCAGCCTGATCGCTCTGATCAGCGATTTTTACGGCATCAACGAAGAGACGGGCAAGCACCTGACCCAGCTGCGCCGCCACAATGACCTGATCGCCATTCAGATTCTCGATGCACTGGAACTGGCGCCGCCACCCCCCGCACGTTACGGCATCAGTGATGGTCGACAGACGGGCATCCTCGACACCCGCTCGGCCAACGCGCGCCAGGCCTACGCCGATTTTTTCGAAGAGCACCACCGGGCGCTGCAGGAACTCATGCGCAGCCGTGCCATCGCACTGCTGCCGCTGGCCACCGACGACGATGTGGCCGCCGTGCTGCGCCAGCACCTGACTGGTCGCGCAGCAGCGGCAACCCCCACCCGACAGGCTCAGGAGGCTGCCGCATGAACCCCACCGGCCAAACAGCACTGCAACTGCGAGACATTCACCTGCCTGCCGAACCCGGCTTTTGGCCCCCGGCTCCCGGCTGGTGGCTGCTGGCGGCGCTGTTGCTGGCCCTGCTGGTGTGGGCGGCGCGCATCGGCCTGCGCCACTATCGCCTGCATCGCCAGCGCCAACGACTACTGGCCCGGCTCGACGCTCTGACGCAGGCCGATGACACCATCACGCCCGAGGCACTGGCAGAGATATCTATCCTGCTTCGCCGACTGGCGCTGATGCGCTACCCACGCCAGCAGGTCGCCGCCCTGACCGGCAGCCAGTGGTTGCGCTTTCTCGACGAGACGAGCAACAGCGACCGCTTCAGCCAGGGCCCCGGCCAAGTGCTGGCCATGGGCCCCTACCAACCGGCACTGTCTGACGATGTGGACGCCACAGCCCTTGGCGCGCTGGTGCACGACTGGATCAAAAAGAACACGGGAGCCCACTGATGAACATTGAATTCGCCTGGCCCTGGCTGTTTGCCGCCCTGCCCTTGCCGCTACTGGCTCTGCTGCTGCCGCGCGCCCCTCGCCAGGTGCCGGCAGCGCTGCGCTTTCCTTTTTACGCCGCACTGCGCAACAACCTCCAGGCCCCCACCGGGCAGCGCTCACGGCTACGCCTGATACTGGCCGGCGTGGCCTGGCTGCTGCTGGTGCTGGCGGCAGCACGGCCGCAACTGATCGGCGAGAGTGTGCACCTGCCGGTAAGTGGCCGCAGCCTGATGCTGGCGGTGGATATCTCCGGCTCGATGCAGAGTGAAGATATGCAGATCCGCGGCCGCCAACTGAGCCGCCTGACCGCCGTCAAAGTGGTGGCCGGTGACTTCATCGACCAGCGCGAGGGCGACCGCGTGGGTCTGATCCTGTTCGGTGACGAAGCCTATTTGCAGGCACCGCTGACCTTCGACCGCGACACCGTGCGCACCCTGCTCGATGAGGCCCAGATCGGCCTGGCGGGCAAGCAGACCGCCATCGGTGATGCCATCGGCCTGGCCATCAAGCGGCTGCGTCAGGAGCCTGCTGAAAATCGCGTACTGATTCTGTTGACTGACGGAGCCAACACGGCGGGCAACGTTGACCCGCTCAAGGCGGCTGATCTGGCAGCCAGCGAAGGCGTACGCATCTACACCATCGGCATCGGCAGCGGTGAAACCGTGGTGCAGACCCCGTTTGGCCGGCGCCGGGTCGCCTCGGGTGATCTCGATGAGGCCACCCTCAAAGCCATCGCTGAAAAGAGCGGCGGGCACTATTTTCGCGCCCGTGACACCGCCCAACTGGCGCAGATCTACGACCAGCTCGATCGCATCGAGCCCGTCTCGGAAGACGAGCAGAGCTGGCGCCCCATCGACGAACTCTATTTCTGGCCCCTGGGCAGCGCGCTACTGCTGAGCGTGATCATCGCCCTCGCGGCCGCCTATGGCGGACGCGCCACAGCGGCCCCGCGTACCGAGACCAAAGAGGTGTCCCATGGCTGAGCAATTTCACTTTCTCCACCCTCTGTGGCTGCTGGCACTGGTGCCTTTGGCGCTGCTGTTGTGGCGTCTGCGCCGCGCGGTGACGACGGACAACCCGTGGCACCGCATCATCGACGCGCCCTTGCAGGCGCTGTTACTTACCGGCCAGCAACAGCGCGTTAACCGCCCCCTGCTGTGGCTGCTGGGACTGGGCTGGCTGATGGCCACCCTCGCCCTGGCCGACCCGGTGTGGGAGAAACGGCCCCAGCCGCTGTTTCAGACCAATTCGGCGCAAGTCATCGTCCTCGACCTGTCGCGCTCCATGCTCGACCGTGACATCAAACCGTCGCGGCTGGCACGAGCGCGCTTCAAGATTGAGGACATCCTTGACCGTGATGAAGAGGGGCAGACGGCGCTGGTGGTGTTCGCCGGCGATGCCTTCACCGTCACACCGCTGACCCGGGATGTGGACACCATTCGCGCCCTGCTTAAAGCCCTCGACCCGGCACTGATGCCGATACAAGGCAGCCGTGCCGACCTGGGCCTGAAAAAAGCGGCTGAACTGCTGCAACAGGCCGGGCTGAGCAACGGTCAGGTGCTGTTGCTGGCCGATGGTGTGGATGGCGACAAGGCCCGCGATGCCGCCGAGCAGTTGCACGACCAGGGCTATCGCGTTTCGGTGCTGGGTGTGGGGAGCGCAAACCCCGAGCCGCTGACCACGGCCCAGGGGCAACTGCTGCGCAGCCGCGACGGCCAGCTGATTTTGCCCGCACTGGAGAGCGCCGCGCTTGAAGCCGTCGCCAGGGCGGGGGGTGGCCACTATCGCCCACTGGGTAGCGACGACAGCGACATCGACGCCCTGCTCGACAACAGCACAAGCATGACATCAGAACAGCCCATCGGCAGCGATCTGCACGGGCAGACCTGGCACTCCCGTGGCCCCTGGCTGGCTGTGCTGCTGTTGCCGCTGGCGGCACTGGCTTTTCGCCGCGGCTGGCTGCTGAGTGTGGCCATGCTGGTGGGCGTGCTCTCGACCCCGCAACCGGCCATGGCCGGCGACTGGGATGACCTGTGGCAACGCCCCGACCAGCAGGCCAGCCAGGCACTGGCACAAAAAGAGTACGAACGCGCCAGTCAGCTTGCCGAAGACCCTCTGCTGCGCGGTGCGGCGGAGTATCGGCGGGGTCACTACGAACAGGCGCTGGCCGCCTATTCGCAGGCCAGCGGTGCCGTTGCTGATTATGACCGCGGTAACGCCCTGGCCAGGCTCGGGCGTTACGAAGAGGCCATTGCGGCCTACGATGCGGCCCTGAAAAGCGCGCCGGAGATGGCAGATGCCCAGGCCAACAAGGCCGCAGTAGAGGCACTGCTGCGCCAGCAGCCGCCACCGGAAAACAAGGATCAATCCCAGCATCAATCACAGAACCAATCCCAGGGGCAGCCTCAAGACCAGCCCCAGGATCAGCCCGGAGATCAACCAGGCGATCAGAAAGAGAACAGAGGCAGTGACGGCCAGCAAGGCGATCCATCGTCGCAGGATAAGAGCGCTCAACCATCGGCCCCATCAAAATCGGAAAAACAGTCCCAAACCGGCGAATCCTCACCACAGGAGGGCAGCGCTGAATCGGGCCAGACGCCCGAGTCGCAAGATCAGCAAACGGGCCAACCAGATGAAGTGGCAAGAGAGAATCCAGCACAAAACGGATCAGACAAAGGTGATGACGATAACAACAGCTTTGCCGACGCCGCCAGGGCGCTGGAAACAGCGCGGAAACAGCCGCCATCCGGGGAACCACAACCCGCCACACGCGCGCCAGAGCCACCCCCTGAGCACAGACCGCAGGCTGAGGCACCGCGACAGTCGACGCAAGCAAGGCAGGCAGCCCGGGCGGAAGCCCTTGATAGCGAGGAGCAGATGGCGGCTGAGCAGTGGCTGCGGCGCATTCCCGATGACCCCGGCGGCCTGCTGCGGCGCAAGTTTCAGTATCAATACCAGCAACGACCACCGCGTGAAGGAACCGGCAGTGCGCAACCCTGGTAGTGGCATAACGATGATGGAGAACAGATGATGAATCAGTTGGTAAATCACACCACCAGGCTGCTCACCTGGACCAGCCACCTGGCGCATATCGTGATCAGCCTGGCGCTGGTGAGCGCGACGGTGTTGTTGACGACGCTCTTCTTCCACGACATCTACCTGGCCGTGACCAGCCATTCGCTGATCAAAAGCTTCCTCCACGCCCTCGGCATTCTGCTGTTGCTCTGGACCATGGTCGAGCTGATCAAAACAGAACTCGATTACCTGCAAGGCGGCGCGGTGGATGTGGCGGTGTTTATCGAAGTAGCCCTGGTGGTCATCGTCCGTGAAGTCATTATGTTGCCGGTGGCCGAAACGCATCCGGGTTGGGTCGAACTGGGGATGTGGACTGGAGCCGCCGCCCTGCTGG
This sequence comes from Gammaproteobacteria bacterium, assembly GCA_027001525.1. GTDB lineage: Bacteria > Pseudomonadota > Gammaproteobacteria > Tenderiales > Tenderiaceae > JALTMR01. Next base: position 652 of record JALTMR010000207.1, on the reverse strand, counting down.
GGCTGACTTACTACTTTGTGCGCAGCGGGCAGTATCGACAGAGGCAGTCTGTCGCCCGGTGCGATGATCATCAAACCAACGGGGAGAACGTGCAATGAACCCACTTGCCAAAAAAAGGACTCGAAACAGCCACCGCCATCCGCAGTGGCTCAGCCACCTGCTGGCCCTGCTGTTATTGCTGACGGCACTTCCCGGCATGGCGGCTGTACGGGCCACGGTGGATCGCGACGCGGTCTATATCGATGATATTTTTACGTTAATCATTGAGGCGGACGGGCAAGCGTCAAACAGCGCACCCGATCTTTCGCCGCTGGAGAAAGATTTTGATGTGCTGGGCAGTAGCACCAGCACGCAGGTGAGCATCTTCAACGGCCAGCGCAATGACAAAACGCAGTGGCACATCCAGCTGCAGCCGCGCCATCAGGGCGAGCTGCGCATTCCGCCGCTTGAGGTCGACGGCCAACGCACTCGCGCCATCACGCTGAAGGTCAGCGCCGCGCCGCAGCAATCTTCGGCCCAGACCGGCCAGCACGCCTTTATCGAGAGCGACGTCGGCAGCCACGACAACGCCGTCTACGTGCAACAGCAGATCCCCTACAGCGTACGGCTCTACTACGACGACAGCTTGCGCGATGGCGAACTCATCGCCCCG